>NZ_JAMYMV010000006.1:0-181853 GCF_040318715.1 Mesorhizobium sp. M1050
ACCTGAAACCGTCGGGCCTTTCCTGCGGAAATTTGGTGATTCCTCCAGTAATTTCAGCAGCTTACCGTTTATGGACGGGCACTAGGCTAGGCCTAACCAAGCCGGCGCCGGCCCTGCCCGCCTGACCTTCCTGGGCGCGTTGCGCTGCGACAAACTCACCGCGCTATGTGTCTTCGACGGCCCCTTCAACGGTGAATGCTTCCGCGCCTATGTGCGTCAGCAACTGTTCCCAACCCTGCGGCCCGGCGACATCGTGATCATGGACAATTTGGGCAGTTATAAATCTGCAGCCATCCCTCATGCGATCAGGGCACCGCCGGCGAAAGCTCTGGTTCCTGCCGCCATACTCGCCCGATCTCAACCCGATCGAGCAGACCTTCGCCAAGATCAAGCATTGGATGCGACACGCCCGGAAGCGCACCGTAGAAGACACTTGGCGCAATCTCGGCACACTCGTCGGCACTATCAAGCCAGACGAATGCGCAAACTACTTCAGCAACGCTGGATATGCTTCCGTCAAACATGGAAGGTAGACTCGGGTCGCTCACCGACAAAAAAAGCGGCATTCGCCCGTCGCGTGAGCGGGGAAGTGCGTCGACCGCAAAACGCCTTCAGGCAGCGATCGCCGGATCGATCAGGCCTTTACGACAGCACCTGTCACTTTCTCCGAGAGATAGCCGAGAATGTTGCCGATGATCAGCGAGACAACCACAGCCGCCGCGACCTTGGTAATGCCGCTGATGCCTTCGCCGTAAGCGGCGGCACCAAGTAGATAAAGCGCGGCGGTCGTTGCATAGCCATAGACCGCCGACGGAATGGCGCTCAGCAAGGGCAACTTGGCGGCGAGAATCAGGACTATGATTGAAATACCGACGCAAATACCGGCCATGATCGCCGTAACGCCAATGGACGTCAGTGCTATCAATGCGCCGGCCGCGCAGATGGCCCCCCAGAGGTTCGCAACCGCCGAGTTCTTGAACCCGGCTTCCTTGCCGCCACAGTGATAGAAACTACCCCAGCCGACGAATACCACCCAGATCAGCAAATAGGGGTTGCCGATGATGATCGCCGCCCACGTTGCAATGCCGCCCATAATGCCGATGACGACGGCCAACCCTGTGATAAGATCCATATTGTCCTCCCGTTTTTCCAAAGCTCGAAGCAAAGAATCTCGTTTCGGGATCGCGCTTCGCTGACGTCCCAACATGGAAAACGCAATGGCATCAGCCACAGGATTCAGGAAAAAAGCTTGCCGGCAAGTAATCAGGCCGGCTGAGCCGCCGGTTCGCTCGCGCCGATCACCCCGACGCGCAATGCCAGTCCGGCAGCGGCCGCGCCAAGGCACGGCGCCACCATATAGAGCCAGAGTTGCGATAGAGCGGTTCCACCGGCAAAGAGCGCCGGGCCGAGCGAGCGGGCCGGATTGACCGACGATCCGGACACAGCAATGCCGGCGAGATGGATCATGACCAGCGTCAGCCCGATTGCCAGGCCAGCCAGAGGACCTGCGCCGCCTTCGGCGGTAGCGCGAAGGATGACGAGCAGAAACAGGAACGTGGCGATCGCTTCGAACAGAAACGCCGACGTTGCCGAATAGGCCGACCAGCCGTTCTGGGCGAAGCCATTCGTCGCCACGTCAAAGCCGCCGCCCTTGCCTTGTGCGATGACGTAGAGCACCGCCGATGCAACAATTGCACCTGTGCACTGCGCGACCACATAGCCGATGAGGTCATTTGATTTCATTCGGCCTGAGACGAAGAAGCCGAGGCTCACAGCCGGATTTAGATGGGCGCCCGAAATCGGCCCGATCGAATAAGCCATCGCCACCACCGACAAGCCGAAGGCCAAGGCGACGCCGAGCAGGCCGACCTCGGAGCGCATAAACAGAACCGTCGCGCAGCCGAAGAAAACGAGCGCGAAGGTTCCGATGAACTCACAGATATATTTGTTCATTTTTCTCTCCCTCTGGATGATGGTGGGGACTGGACGCCGCGCCCGTTCGCGCGAAGTCCGGTCCAATTGTTTCAGGGTACGATGACGCCACGGCCGGTGAAGCGCCGGTTCTTGAAATCGTCGAGCGCGGTATTGATGCTGGCGAGATTGTATTCGGTGTAGTGCATCTTCACCTTGCCGTCGGCGTTGAGCTCCATCAGTTCGACCAGCTCGGTGAAATTGCCGACCAGGCTGCCGCCGATGTTGATCTCCTCGATGACGAGATGCGCGGTCGGCACGTTGATGTTGCCGCCGTAGCCGACGACGAACAGTTGCCCGCCCTTGCGCACCATCTTCCAGCAGATGTTCTCGACCCCGAGTTCACCAACGAAGTCGATCACCACATGGGCGCCGCCGCCGGTGATCTGGGCGACCTCCTCGACAACATTTGGCCCGCCATCGAGGATGAAATCGGCGCCAAGGTCCTTGGCCAGCACCCGCGCCGCCGGCTCGCGATCGACGGCGATGATGCGGCAGCCCGAGATCGCGTGCAGCGATTGCAGCGCGATGTGGCCGAGCCCGCCTATGCCGAGCAGCACGCAATAGCTGCCTGGCCGCAGCAGCTTTGCGGCACGTTTGGCGGCACGGTAGGCGGTGATGCCGGCATCGGCCAGCGGCGCCACTTCGATCGGCGTGATGTTGGCATTGAGCTTGATCAGCGAGCGTTCGCTGGTGATGAAATACTCGGCAAAGCCGCCATTCATGCCCAGGCCGGGAAACTGGCCGTTGTCGCAATACATGTCTTCGCCATGACGGCAGTTGAGGCAGATGCCGCATGAGCGGAACGGATGGCAGATCACCGCGTCGCCGCGCTTGACCGATCTGACGCCGCTGCCAACTTCCTCGACCCAGCCGGCATTCTCGTGTCCCATGATGTAGGGCAACAGCGTGCCTTCGGGATCCATGGTCGGCTTCCACACACCTTCGATGATGTGCAGATCGGTGCGGCAGAGGCCGGCGGCTCCGACCCGCACGATCACCTCGTCGGGCGCGGTGATCGTCGGCGCCTTGACCTCCTCGATCCTGAGCTGGACGTTCATCTTGGGGTCGTATTCGTAGAGTCTGGCAGCTTTCATGGCTGTGTCCTTTCAACGTCGAGATTGTCTGGATTGCTTCAGGCGCGGCCGAGCCTTTCGGAGCCGCCGCCACGTGCTGGCCCCGCCGTCGGGTCCTCATCCTCGGCGAGATGGCCAATCAGCGTTTCTGTGGTCAGGATCAGTGTCGCCACCGATGCTGCGTTGGCGAGTGCTGTGTAAGTGACGCGGACGGGGTCGATGATCCCTGCCTCGAACATGTTCTGATATGCGCCGGTCGACGCGTTGTAGCCGTAGCCGCCATTGATGCGCGTGACCTCGACCACAACCGCTTCGGGATCGGCGCCGGCATTGGCGGCGATACGCCACAGCGGCCGCGACAGCACCGAGCGCACCAGGCGCACACCTTCGGCGACATCGCCATCGACACTAGCCGCTACCTTGTCGAGCAGCGGCGCGATTTGGGCGAGTGCGGAGCCGCCACCAGCGACCACGCCCTCTTCGGATGCGGCGCGCACCGCGTTCAAGGAATCCTCGATCAGCTGGATGGTCCGCTTCTGCTCGACCGGCGTAACGCCGCCGGCATAGAGGATCGCGGTGCCGCCGGAGAGCTTGGCCAGGCGTTCGCGCAGCTTGTCCTGGTCGATGTTGGGCGGCGAAGCCTCATACTGCCGCTGCACCTGGGCGCGACGCGAGGCGATGGCCGCATGATCGCCGCCGCCACGAATGATGGAGGTATAGGACGAACTGGTCTTCACCCGGTCGGCCGTACCAAGATCCTCGGGGGTGATATCCTCCAGCCGGCCGCCAAGATCGCGCGCGATCACCTTGCCGCCCGTGATGATGGCCAGGTCCTCCATCATCGCCTTGCGCCAATGGCCATATTCCGGGGGATGGACAACGAGGTATCTTCCCGGTCCCTGCTTGCCGAGCAGTGTCACCACCACTTCCGGCGACATTTCCTCGGACACGATCAGCAGTGGGCGACCGTCCTCGTCGGCGATGCGGCGAACAGCATCGAGCTGTTCGGGCTCCTTGATCTTAAGGTCGGTCATCAGGATGTAAGGCCGTTCGAGAACAGCCTCCATCTTCTCCTGATCGGTCACCATGTGATGCGAGAGGTAGCCGCGTTCGAAGGACATGCCCTCGACGACATCGAGCGTGGTCTCGGTGGTGACGCTGAAGTCGGTGGTGATGACGCCTTCTGCGCCCACCCGCTGATGGGCTTCTGCCACGAGTGCGCCGAGCTTGGTATTGGTCGCCGCGATGTTGGCGACCGACGCCAGGATGCCGTTACCCTTGGCCGGCTTGGCCGAGGCCTTGAGTGCCGCCACCACCGCCGCCACGGCGAGGTCGATGCCTTTGCACAGATCGACGGATTTCACGCCGCGCTCATTCGCCTCGACGCCGCCCTGGATGAGCGCGTTGGCGAGCACGATGGCCGTCGTGGTGCCGTCGCCAGCGATCTCGTTGGTCTGCATCGACACCTCGCGGACGACTTGCGCGCCCATGTTTTCGAAACGGTCGTGCAGCTCGATCTCGGAGGCGATGCTGACACCGTCGCGTGTCACCATCGGGGTGCCGATCGGCCGGTCGATCATAGCGTTCATGCCTTTGGGGCCGAGCGTCGGTTCGACGGCAGCGGCCAGCCGAAAGACACCACGGGCGAGAGCACGGCGGGCTTCGGAATTGTGAAGCATTATTTTGGGCATGGTTCCTCCTTCCGCCTTACGGGCGGGTTGTTGATTAGGGGCCTCGTGCGAGGGAGGCCGTTGCTTTCAGATCTGCTTCAGGCGGTCGGCGCGGTTCGTGCCGGCACGCGATCCAGAATGAAATCGACCAGCGTCGGTTCGCCGTCGACCACATCCAGTTCCTTGTATCGGGTCTGCTTGAGCCCCCGGCACAGCGCGCCGTTGAACTCCATGTTGATGCGCACACCGCGCAGTTCGGCGAGATGGGCACCGAGTGCATCGGGCGGTATGCGCAGCCCTTCCCAGGTCACGAAGACGGAATCATCCGCCCGGCGGTCCGGAAACCGCTCGAGCAGCGCCGCCCGGTAGCGTGGCTTCTGTTTGGCCGCCTCGCCCGGCTCGAACCGCGCAACGTCGTAGGCCGGCAGGTCCATGCCGACGATTTCGCGATGGGTCAGGCCGTTCGCCTTGAGGCCGCGCAGGACTGCCTCCTGGCGCCGCTTGAAGGCCTTCATTGCGAAGGTTTCGCGCAAGGCGCCGAGATCCTGATCCTCGGCAAGCACGGCGAAAATATCGCCGAAGCTCTTGCCTTCCACCATGCCGCGATTGACCTCGTCGGCGAACATGTGGTCGTGCAGCTTGACGCGATAGGCCGGCGACCAGGAGAGCTGGTCGAGCGCCTTGCGCACGCCGTCCAGCATCAGGAACGCGAAGTTCGGCGAGCACCAGTAGGTCGGCAGGCGGAAATCGACATCCACACTGCCATCGCCTGTCACATCAGCCCGCTCGACGAAGCCCATCTCGGTGATGGGTTCGTCGAGTTCGGGGTCGTTGACCTCACCAAGGCGCCGCCAGAGTTCCTTCTGGCAGTCGCCGGAAACATTGGCGGTTGCCATGGCTCCTACTCCGCCGCGATGCTGAAGGGCGAACTGGCGAGCGCCTTCTTCTTGGCTTCGACGTCGATGTTGTAGAGACGCGCGGCGTTGAGGCCGAGGATCTTCTCCTTGATCTCGTCGGTCAGTTGCACACCACGTTCGGCGGCGATGTCCTCCGGGATCTGGTAGGCCCAGAACTTCTCGACCAGCCAACGCGGCGTCCAGATCGCATAGTCGGAACCGAACAGAATCTTCTCCGGCCCGAGCCAGAACAGCAGTTCAGCGATGACCTCGCCGAAATAGCGCGGGCGGGAATGGATGAAGGGCAGCGCTACCGCCAGGCCGCCATAGACATTGGTTTCCTGCGTCGCGATCCAGCAGAAATCGTCGAGGCGCGGCAGGCCGCAATGCTCGACAATCCAGTTGAGATTCTGGAAATCCGTCGCCGCATGGTCGACGTCATGCACGTCGAAGGCGTCCTTGCTGAGCGGGATGATCGTCGGGCCCTTGTGGACGTGAATGTTCCTGATGCCGAGCTTGTCGCAGAGTTCGAAGCACTTGTAAGCATCGGGATCGGTGAGCTTCCAGCCCTTGGAAGCGCCGTTCCATTCGGCCGTGTACATCTTCACGCCCTTGACGTTGTAGGTCTCCTTGAGGAAGTGGATGTATTCGAGCGCCTTTTCGCCGTCGCGCGGATCAAAGGCGCCGTTGACGATGAAACGCTCAGGATAGCGCTTGGCCACCTCGGCGTTGCGCTCGATCGTGTTGAAGCCGTTCTTGTAGAAGTCCTTGAGATAGGTCGACTGCACGATCGCCACATCATCGGGACCGTCGATGAACAGGTCGCGATAGAGATCGTCGGCGCTGTATTTCTCGAACTTGCTCTTCTCCCACAGCTGTTCCTTCGGGCTCAAGCCCGTGTGATAGGCATAGAAGCATTCGATGAACTGCTTGCCGTGGATATTTTTCTGGTTTTCCGGGCTGCCGTCCCAGAAATGGGTGTGGCCGTCGACCACGAAAATGTCCTTGCCTTCCGGTGTCCTGTACATACTTGCCTCCACAATGATCGCGTTGACGGGTCGGCGCGCCGTATGCAACGGCGCGCCAGATTTCTGGGCGGCTATTCGATGTATTCGAACATCTCATCCATGTTGCCGAACAGGATTACGGTGTTGTCGTCGACGCGAACCATGCGGCCGTAATGGGTGGAGGTGTTGACCTCGAAGGTCTCGGCCGAAATCTCGCGGCCGAGATATTCGCCGATCGCATCCATCTTGAAGATCAGCTTGCCGGTGCCATCGATGCGGATCAGCGCCGGCTGGTAGGTGATGGTCACCCCCGGCTTCTGGCCCATGAATTCGGCGATGGCGCGAGCCTCGACCGAGTCGTTCATGGTGACGCCGCACTGGTGCGAAATCGTCTGCTCGAAGGTGATGTCCTTCATCGCTTTAAAGATGTTGGAATGCGTTGCGTCGCGTGCTGCTAGTGACATGACGATTTCTCCTGTTTCAGCGCTTGAGGCCGAGTTCGCCGAGGATCTGGCCAATCCGCTCTTCGGATTTGGCGCGGACATCGGCGAAGGCGACCGGCTTGGAATGCGGCATCGACCAGATCGGCTGCAGGCCGGTGGCTGCCTTGTCGGCGAGCGCGCCGTGCTTCTTGACCCAGCCCTGGAAGAGCTTCTTGTTGGCGGCGCCATGCTTCTCGTCATTGGCGAGGAGATGCATGAGGTCGATCGTGTTGGCGAGGTTGCGCTCGTAGTCGGCCTCGGCCGCCGAGATCACCGCCGGCGTGATGAAATCGTGGTTTGCGGCGGCGATCTGCATCAGGAAGCCGGAGCGGAAGACTTCGCCCACCAGCGGCTCGAAGATGATGTTGATGGCGAAGTACTGCTCGAGATAGTCGGTCGCGCCCATGATGGTCTCGACCGCCTCGCGCGTGCCTTGCCAGTTCTTGTCCTCGAGCCAGGCCTTCTTGCCGAGTTCGTCGTCCCAGCCGGGCAGGTCCATGCCGATCTCGGCGAGATAGAGCGTGATGTCCTGGGCCAGCCGCAGCTTGTAGGACGAGTTGGTCAGCGTCGCGTTGTTGATCATCTGGGTGTAGCCGTAACGCTGCGCCTGCATCAGCGAGGTGCCGAGCCCGAATTCGGCATGTTTCCAGGCGCCGAGCTGCGTCTGCAGGATCTTCACCCAGGCCTTGTCGAAGGTCTTCGGCGTGCCCGACTTGCGCGCATTGTTGATGACGCTCTGCACCATGGTCTCGATCTTCGACTGGCGCTGGTAGTGCGTGCGCTCCCATTCCTGGTCGGGCGCGCGGAAGGCGTGCCAGTTGGAACTCTGGGCGGCGGTGTTCTGCTTGACATAGGCGCCCTTGCCGTCGGCAAAGGAGATGATCCAGTCCTGGATCAGGTAGCGTTCCGGGTCGGGCTGAACGTCGACCGTCATGTCCTCGTAGTGGGTGGCGCGCTGGCCTTTCGGGTCGAAATACCGGTATTTCCGGCTGTCGGAGTCGGCGAAGATCGCCGCGCCGGCGGCTCCGGATCCGACTGAACTCGAGGTTGCAGGCATAGTCTCTCTCCCTTGTTGCAGTTGTGGTTGGCCGTGCGTTGCCGCCCTCAATGGGCTGGCGTTGCACCTGCCGATGTGGTGAACTTGTCGAAGAAGATCCGCTCGGTTTCGAAGCCGTTCATGAACAGGACCGGCTGCAGCGCATCGATCATCGGCGGCGGGCCACAGGCATGGACATCGCCCTGCCCGTCGACCGCCAGTTGCTTGAGCATGGCGTCCACACTCTGGTGCACGAAGCCACGTTCGCCTTGCCATTCGGCGTCGTCATTGGCGTGCGACAGCACGGGAATGAAGGTGACGTCGGAATGCTTGCCGACCAGCTGGGCGATCCTGTCGAGATAGAACAGGTCGTTGCGGGTGCGGGCGCCGTAGAAGAAATAGACCGGACGCTTCTCGCCGCTCTTCAGGTGATCGTTGAGGATCGACCAGATCGGCGACATGCCCGAGCCGGCGCCGACCAGGATCAGGGGTCCTTGCCGTTCGTCGCGGCGGAAACAGGTTCCGTAGGGTCCGACGACGGTGACTTCGGCTCCGGCTTCGATGCCTCCAGAATCGAGTTCTCCGGAAAACTTTCCCTCAGGATATTTTTTGATGATGAAGGAGAGTTTTTCGGTTTGGTCCGGCGTATTTGCCATGGAGAACGAGCGCGTAATCGTCTCCCCTTTTTGCGTGGTAACCGTGATGTCGACATATTGCCCCGCCCAGAACTTCATTGGGGAGCCGAGTTCGATCTCGATGCCGCGAATGTCGTGGGTCAGGTGCTCGATCCGAGCAATCCGGCCCTTGTACGTCTTCACGGCGATCGCTTTCGCCAAAATCTCCTCGTCGTAGTTGAGGAGCTCGACTTCCAGGTCGGAGAAGGCGATGCAGCGGCACAACAGGACGTGCCCGCTCTCCTTCTCCATGTCGTTCAGCGCGAAAGTCGAGTATTTCAGCATGTCGACTTCGCCTTCGAGCAACACGCTTTTGCAGGCCGAGCATTGCCCTTCCTTGCAGCCGTGCGGCAGGGCAATGCCCTGGCGGAAGGCGGCGTTGAGCACCGTTTCGCCATGCTCGACGTCGAATTCGACGCCAACCGGGCTGAGCCTGACCGTGTGGGTTTCCGACATACGGACCTCCAGTGAAAGGAAGGGGCGGGGACGAACCCGCCCCCCTTTGGCCTGATCAGTTACAGGGGGTGATGGTGAAGCCCTTGGCGTACTCCGCCAGGTGCTTCTCGCGGTCCGCGGGCGACATGGCACGCAGCGCGTTGAGCGGCGACCCGAGCTTGTTGCCGCGCACATCGTCGAGCGTCCACATCTCCTTGTCGTCGAATCGCAGATGCGGCTGCGGAACCAGCGTCTTGCCGTCGGAACGGACGAAGTTCAGGTCCTTGATCGCGTCGGCCAGATCCCAGCCGTCATAGAGCGTCTCCCACTCGCGCTTGCCGCTGAAGCGGCCCATCGCGGGCGTCGGACGACCCTGATACTCGTCGGCGAAGGCGACCGTTGCGGTCCACTTGTCAAGCTCATGGGCGAAGGTGTGAAGCTGGCCGTCGATTTCGCCGACCACCATGTCCTCGCGGATCAGGCACGGAACGAGGCAAGACCAGCAGCGGTGCGGATAGACGTAGCCGACGTCGCTGTTGAACAGCAGCACCTTCTCGCCCTTGTGGCTGAGCTTGGCGTACCATTTCCAGAAATCGCCGAACTCGGCGTACCAGCCTGGATATTTGTGCTCGAACCACTCGAAGTCCTTGTCGGTCTGGGCTTCGATGCGCCAGAAATTGACCGGCCAGCCGACCGCGAAGAACTGTCCTACCTTGTGAACATAGTTCTTCTTGGTGATGCGTTCCCAGGCCGCCTGGACGTCGTCGTGATGGACCTTGATGCCGTATTTCTCGAGCGGCAGCATGTAGGTGCGATAATAGTCCTCATAGATCCAGCGGTGCCACATTTCCGCGTAGGATTCCTTGTTCTTGTCGCGGTTGGTGGTGCCGTATTCGATGAAGGTGCCGATTGCCGCATCGACGATCGCATGGTTCTGCCAGAAGGCGTAACGCAGGTCGCGCTCCAGCAAGAGGTGGTTTTCCGGCTCCTTGAGTGCTGCCATCAGCAGCGAGTGGCCATTGCCGATATGCCGGCTCTCGTCGGACTGCACCGACAGGAAGACGGTCGGCAGCGCGTAGTCGCCGTTGCGGGCGGCCTCCGAAGGCATGGCGACGAACAGCGTGTTGGTGAAGGCGGTCTCGGCGACAACGGTCAGGTACATGCAGGCGGCGGTCATGGTGTCGCCGGTGATGAAACCTTCGGCGAACTGCCGGCCGATGGTGGTGGCGTAGCACTTTCCGAAAGCTTCCTCGGTGATGTCGAAGCCGGCCGGATCGATGTAGTTCTCCATGTACCATTTCTTCAGATTCATCTGGATGGTCGAGTGGCGGAACTCGTCGATCATCTGCATTGTGAAACCGGTCCGCAGTTCCTCGCCAGGTGCGATGCGGGCGACCATCGCCATCGAGCGGGCAGCCGAAATTTCCGGGAAGGGAATGATGGCCAGGAAGAGCTTCATCCACTCGACCCAGCGCGGCTCGACATTGCGGAACATGTCGCCGCGCAAGGCGGCATCGAGCGCGCCATAGACGCGGTTGTCCTTCTCTTCCTGCATCGGGAAGTAGGACCGCAGGACCTGCTTCATCGGGTCGCGCGGCGTCTTGTTGATCTTGTAGTCGGTCGGAAACGTCATCGCTTCCTGGACGTAGGAAGGATTCCAGCCGAGATCGGCAATCTTCTTGGTCGCCTCGCCGACGGAGATTCCGCGTTGCGAGGTAATCTTGTTGAGCGTCAGAGACGTCATGGTCATAAGCCTCCACCAGGTTTTGAGCCGCGGGTCCCTTGACCCCGGCATGAAGCGGCAAGCACCGCCAGTGAGAGTGCGAGCGGCATGACAAAGCGTTGCGCGTCGAGGCGCGACCCTAGGTCCGGCCGTTCAAGTGGATCGGGGCAAAGGTTTCGAGGCGTCTGACAGGGAGCCGCAGCGCCAACCGCATATGCGATGGGCGTATCGAAGCGGTTCTGCTTCCTCCGTTCCTTCGTTCTTTTGGCACCGCGTCAAGCGCGATGGGCTTCTTGTGAGAATGAACAGTGCAAGCGTCGTGCCAGTTTCGAAATAGCCTGACGGCTGGCGCTCAAAGCAAAATTGCCGCTCTTTCGGCTCGCGCCCCGGCAGCCAACTGTAACGTTCTTTTACAGTTGTAACTTACGCCTGTAATATTTGCCGTATATTCGCGCGCGCAGCATGTTTAGTTAGCAATTGCAGCAAATCCTGAAACTCATATTTTCTGTTTAAATCTTCGTCTATCTCTACTATTTGACGGTCATGGGCACGCACAGGCCTAACGCTGGAGAAGGACCATGCCGAACGATAGAGACCGAAGGGAACCGCCCGAGCCAATATCCAGCCATGCCGATGGCGTCACCGGCGATCTCGTGAAGCTGATGCCGCGCGACCTGGTCTTCGTTATGCGCTTCATGGGCGAGAGCCAACACCGCCTGCAGAACCATTTCCAGGACTTCATCAGGGCCGAGCTTGCCGCCGGCGGCGTCACCACAAAGACGCATCCGATGATCCATCTGTTCATCGAAAGCCATGCGATCCTGCTGCGCGACTTCGTGTTTTCCGGGGTTTCGCTGACGCGCCAGTTCCGTGTCGAAGAGATCGAGCGCCTGACCGGCGATACGACATCGATGATCCGCGTCGACATCTGGGACCAGCTCAAGAGCCACATCGAGACGGCCGAAAAACAGTTCCAGTCGCAGGCCGGCACGTTGCCCAAATTGCTGTCGGCCTTCGAAAAACCGCCGCAACCTTTGAAGAGCGAAAAATGACCGGAGGATCCCACACAGCCCGGCGTGACGCGCTGCTTGCTCGCCGGCTCGATCTCGTCGCCAGCGTCTCGGCGCTTACCGCGGAAGCACTGCGGCTCAACCAGAAACGCGCCGGCATCGAGATGGACGTGCTGCGCCTGGAACTCGAAATCGGCAGAAGCGGCGCCACCGAGCAACTGGTGCGGGACTTGCATGAGGCAGGGCAGAACGCGGCGGCGATCGCGCAAGCGTGCACGGCTTGCGAGGATCGCATCATAGCTGCGGAAGGCGATGTCGAGGACGTCGACCGTAAGCTTGCCGCAGCGGCGAACGAGGACTGATGGGAGAGACAGCATGAACCAGCAGACGATGCAGAACCTGACCTTGTTCGACCTTCTGGGCCGCAGTTGGCAGCGGCCGTCGGCGATCGCCGATCTGCGCTTCAGCGCCGACGGCTCGGCTGTCGCTTTCACCGCAGTCGACGGAACAATCGCCATTGCCGCGATTGCGGATCACGAGCCGCCGGAAGCGCGGATCAGGGTGAGCAACGATCTCGGCCAGACGACGATCCGCCCCAGGGAGAAGCCGCCAGTGCCATCGGTTGCCACGGCGGCATTCGGTGACGCCGACGTCCCGCTCGCCACCTATGCGCCTTCCGGCTTTCTCGTCGGCGCGGCCAGCGGCGAAGTGCTGCACATGACCGCCGGCGGTGACGTCGCAGCCGCACTGCTGAAGATCGACGGACGAGTCGTCGCCATCGATCACAGCGCCAAGGCGGATATGACGGCTGTCAGCAACGGGCATGATGTCTTCCTGTCGCACGGCCAAGGCGATGCCACGCGGCTGGAACGCGATGTGACATCGTCGACAGATGCCCTTGCCTTCTCGCCGGGCGGGCGGCGACTTGCCTGCGGCCTTGGCGAAGGGTTGTCGATCTGGGTGGTCGAAGGCGACGCCGCCTTGATATGCGACATCCCCCTTTCCGCGCGCCCGGTGTCGATCCGCTGGAGCATAGACGGCACCTGGCTGGCCTGCGGGCTCGAAACCGGGGGCTTTGCTCTGGTCAGTCTGGCTGATGGAAGAGCAGACCACGTTGCAGGGTTTCCATCGCCGGTCCGCACCGTGTGCTGGAGCCAGCCGGTGAATGCGCTCTTTGCCTCGGGCGCGTTCCGGATCGCCGGCTGGTCGATGACCGCCCCGCCTGTTGGCGGCGAAACCTCGGGTGCGCTGGAGACAGGCCGCGCCGGGCTGGTTCTTGTCGAGGCGGTGGCGGCACACCCGGAGAAGAAACTGATTGCGGCGGGCTACGCCAACGGCCGTATCACCATCGCCCAGATCGGCTCGCGCGACGAACTCCTCGTCAGGCCTTTGGGCAGCGCCGTCACCGCGCTTGCCTGGTCCGGCGACGGCAGACACCTCGCGGTGGGTTCCGTCGATGGCACCGCCGCGATCGTCACCTTTCCCGCGGAGATGTTCAAATAGCGGACGCAGCCCACATGAAACAGGAGGATCACATGCAGACCGGACTCACCGCAGGGGACGAGAGCAAGGACGAATTTTTCGAACGGCTGGCCAAGCTGTCGGAAGAGATGGTGGCCAAACACGGCAAGGATTTCAGTATGGGCGCTTTGGTGCTTGCCGCCCGCTGGATTGCCGAAAACCGTGTTGGTCAATTGAAGACCAACTAGAAGGCGGGACGTCACTGTCCGGCGCATGCTGCTGCTCCTCAACGTATGCCTGACAGCGTTCTCGCCTCCTGTCAGGCATACGCGCTGGGTTGAGATATGGTCGGCGCGGCCTTGCGGCGGGGCCAACCAACGAGTTGCCCGAGCGCGAGACCGCGCCAACCCTGATTTCAAAATGATGCAACGGCCGATCAGTCGCGGGAATCCAGAACCACTGCCAAATGGCGCGCTGCCGCACATTCCAGGATCAGTTCTTCCAGTTCAACAGCGGTCAGCTTGGTCCCTGCAGTTTTCCGGACGATCCTGTTCGCATCCGCAATAGAAACGGGCGCTCCCTTCCCTTGATCATCGAGGTAGCGGCCGATCTCGATCACTGCGTCGGCGTCAACGTTCTTGGGTAAGTCGCGCATCGCCTTCATCCCCCGATACGAGAACTAGTCTTACTTGATCCAAAAGGCAAAAACCGCCCGACCGTAGCCGAGACGGAGTATGGATGCGCTGGTCGGGCTTACGCCCCCTTTGAGCGGCGCTCTGTGCGGATGGCCTATTGTAAAAGCATCTGGGTGAATGCCCCGCTCAAGCTGAGCCCAACTCACCGGATGGGCAATTCGGAATCCGGGCAGCACTGGCAGTTTCGTCGGTGGCCCTCGGAACCGTCCTGGCCATCGTGCTGGCTCTGGCGCGCTTGCACGATGACAGACCCGCATCAACCGGCCGTCAGCGTGACGGGGCTCCGCAAACGTTCGGCAATCTGGAGGTTCTGAAGGGCATCTCCCTGGAGGCCAGGGAGGGAGACGTGGTCTCGATCCTTGGTTCTTCCGGATCGGGAAAATCGACAATGTTGCGCTGCATCAACATGCTGGAAATTCCGGATGAAGGGCGCATAGAGGTCGGGGGCGAAACAATCCTGCTTGAGAAAAAGGGCGGGAAGACGCGACCGTCCGACGTACGGCAGCTGCAAGGTATACGCGCACGCGTGGGCATGGTGTTTCAAGGGTTCAATCTTTGGTCCCACATGACTATCCTCGAGAACCTGATCGAGGCACCTATCCACGTCCAGAAACGTCCTCGCGCGGAATGCGTGGAAGAGGCGGAGGCGATGCTGGCCAAGGTGGGTATTGCCGACAAGCGCAATCACTATCCGGCGCACTTGTCCGGTGGCCAGCAGCAACGGGCGGCAATCGCACGGGCGTTGACCCAGCGGCCCAAAGTCATGCTGTTCGACGAGCCGACGTCAGCGCTCGATCCCGAACTTGTCGGCGAAGTCCTGCGCGTCATGCGCGCGCTTGCCGAAGAAGGCAGGACGATGCTTGTGGTAACCCACGAGATGGGTCTCGCCAGAGATGTCTCCAGCAAGGTCGTGTTCCTGCACAAGGGACTGGTCGAGGATGAAGGACCGCCAGGCGAGCTCTTCACCGCCAGCCGATCGGACCGCTTCCGTCAGTTTCTGGCTGGTAGCAACGGCTAAGCGGCACAGCTAGGCCAGTCGTGCCCGGGTCGTGCGCGGCGTCGCCAGGAGCAGACTGGTTTCGCTGCCCGTTATGCCGGCTATGAGCCGGATGCGCCGCAGCACCGCATCGAAATCGGTCAGTGATGCGGTCCCGAGCTCGACCACCAGGTCCCAGCGGCCATTGGTGGTGTGGATGGTCGAGACTTCCGGGAAGCCGCCCAGCGCCCGGACCACGCGGTCAGCGGCGTGGCCCTCAATCTCAATCAGCATGATACCTCGGATGCGCTGATCAACGGCGTCGGCGCGCAGCACCACCGTGTAGCCGATGATGTCGCCGGATCGCTCCAGCCGCTCCATCCGTGCCCTGACCGTGGCGCGCGAGACGCCGAGATCGACTGCGAGGTCCGACACGCTGCGCCGCGCATCATGCCGAAGCAAGGTCACGAGCCGTTCGTCCAGCGCATCCATTGGGATTACCATTTTGGCCAATTTTGCTGCCATCACGATAAACAATGCTTTTCGAATTGCCAATTCTACCTGTTCATATTGCCGGCTCGCCATGATCTCCTCGCGCTCATTCGAAATTGGGTCGCGGAACAGACAATGCGTTGCAGAATCGTTGGGGCGCCAGTGCAGGATGGCGCCGGCAGAATGGGATGTGAGATGGGGCCGAGTGCGCTCAGGACGGCCGGACTTGCTGAAGTGCTGTCCGGCCTCGGCCACGCTGTCGAGGACATGGGGGCCGTCCAGGCAATTCCGGCGAGGCGCGTGGTGCATGGCAATTTGGCGCTGAAGGCCCTGCCCGAGATATCGGCCTGGACATCCGCCATTGCCGCGGCAGCCTACGCGGCGAGCGAGGACGCCATGCCGATCTTTCTCGGCGGCGACCATTCGATCTCGGCCGGGACCGTGTCGGGCCTCGCCCGCCGCGCCGCCGAGGCCGGGCGCCCGCTGTTCGTGCTGTGGCTCGACGCGCATCCGGACTTCCACACGCTCGACACCACCGCCAGCGGCAATCTGCACGGCGTTCCGCTCGCTTACGCCAGCGGCCAGCCAGGTTTTAGCGGCTATTTTCCGGATCTGCCGGCTGCGGTCGATCCCAAGCGCATCTGCACCATGGGCCTGCGCAGTGTCGATCCGGCCGAGCGCCACGCGCTCAACCAGGCGGGCGTGACCGTCCACGACATGCGCGCCATCGACGAGCATGGCATCGCGCCGCTGCTGCGCGCCTTTCTGGCGCGGGTATCTGCAGAGGACGGGCTGCTGCATGTCAGCCTCGACGTCGATTTCCTCGACCCCTCCATTGCGCCGGCGGTCGGCACCACGGTTCCCGGCGGCGCGACTTTCCGCGAGGCGCATCTGGTGATGGAGATGCTGTCCGACAGCGGCCTCGTCTCCAGCCTCGACCTGGTCGAATTGAATCCCTTTCTGGACGAGCGTGGCCGCACCGCGACGCTGATGGTCGACCTGACGGCGAGCCTGATGGGCCGCCGTATCATGGATCGCCCCACCCGCAGCCATTCCGGGAGTTTTTGATCATGGCCACGGCAAAGCTGAACATCGTCCCCTTCGTCAGCGTCGACCGCATGATGAAGCTGGTGAACGCCATCGGTGTCGAGCGCTTCCTGACCGAGCTCGCCGGCTACATCGAGCAAGACTTCCGTCGCTGGGAACTTTTCGACAAAACGCCTCGCATCGCTTCGCACAGCCACGACGGCGTCATCGAACTGATGCCGACAAGCGATGGACGCCTCTACGGCTTCAAATATGTCAACGGCCATCCGAAGAACATGCGCCAGGGTTTGCAGACGGTCACCGCCTTCGGCGTGCTCGCCGATGTCGGCAGCGGCTACCCGATGCTGCTCACCGAAATGACAATCCTGACCGCGCTGCGCACCGCCGCCACGTCAGCTGTCGCGGCCAAGTATCTGGCGCCGGGCGGCGCGCGCACCATGGCTATCATCGGCAATGGCGCCCAATCGGAATTCCAGGCGATCGCCTTCAAGGCGCTGACCGGCGTCGATCGGCTCAGGCTCTACGACATCGACCGCTCGGCCTCGCGGAAATGCGCGAAGAACCTGGCTGGCATGGGATTCGACATCACCATCTGCGCAACCGGGCAGGAAGCGGTTGAAGGGGCCGGGATCATCACGACCGTCACCGCCGACAAACAGTGCGCCACGATCCTCACCGACAACATGGTTGGTTCCGGCGTTCACGTCAACGCGGTCGGCGGTGATTGCCCCGGCAAGACCGAACTGCACAAGGATATCCTGCTGCGCTCCGACATCTTCGTCGAGTTTCCGCCCCAGACACGCATCGAGGGCGAGATCCAGCAGCTGGATCCCAACCATCCCGTGACCGAGCTCTGGCAAGTAATCGCCGGCAAGGTGCAAGGCCGGCGAGACGCCAAGCAGATCACGCTGTTCGATTCCGTCGGCTTCGCCATCGAGGATTTTTCGGCGCTGCGCTATGTGCGCGACCAGTTGCAGGCGACGGGCCTCTACGAGGAACTCGATCTGCTTGCCGATCCCGACGAGCCGCGCGACCTTTTTGGCATGCTGCTGCGAGCGGCCATACAGCCGGCAGCTTGAGGAAGCTCACCCGAAAGCTGCCTCCGGGGCAAGTTCTTACCGTCTCGCCTCGGTTGCACTACACCTCCAGCCAAAAATTCGCCATCAATCAGGACCGCAAGGGGCAGAAGCTGTCGTGAGCCAATACGATTCTGATCGATATTGTAAAAAAAGCCGCGTTGTGCCCATAGCATCTGAATAGAATGGCGCTCGGTCGAGACCGTAAAAGTGAATCCTGATTCCATTGCGATACGCTTCTGCGAAACGGGATTCTATGGTTGGTGTAGACTTTACGGCGCGTCGAACTTTTCGAACGATATCGGCCCGAAGCCTCTTCGATAGTGGGACTCGCGATGTAGCGCTCTCTCGACTCGCCCACATCATGGGATGTCATCGACGGGACGAACTGGGCCACCCCAAGTAGCAACCACTATCGGCTTTTGAGATAAGATGCGGTATGCCGGCGTCGTAGCAAGCAGAGCGAAGTTTGGGAACCGAACCAATCCACAGAAATATTTTGTTGGTATTCCTGTTGGTCGGTGTCGTGACTGAGCAAACCACAACGATTTGAAAGCAAAGCCCGATTTCATTTGCTTGGATTCCGCCTCTGGGCACCATCTATTCTTCTCAAGCCGTCTCAGACAGTCTCACACAGCGCGAATTTCGCTGTGTTTTCTGCCGCTCGACGTGCTGGGCTTCTCAAGTCGTCCCACGTAGTCTCATTTCATGCGTAGGTTTTGAGGGGTACTTTTGAGGGTGTTGGGCCAGGTCGACAAGGAGATACCCTCAGAATGCCGCTGTCCGAAGTCCAAATTCGCAAGGTTTTGGCAGGCCGGCGGCGGCGCCAAAATCGCACCGTGGGCTCAGTGCTTTGTTTGGAGCGGCACAGTCTCCAATGTGGAGATCAAGGCCGCGACGCCTCTGGACAGGGATCATGGCTGTTTGGCGGTTGGCTTTGGATAGGCTTTGGTCAATTTGAGGTGCGCCTGTTCGGTTGAGCGAGCGCAATGAAAACGGCCTGGCAGGTTCACTGGGCGTGCCGGTCGGCCGAGGACAATGACCGATCCCAGGGATCGTCGGCGGCGGGTCAGGACATCCTACTTTTTTGCGGCGGACCGGGCCGATAGCGATGCCGCGCGCGCGCAGCGACCTATATCAGTTTTCATGCCGGAGGCTGCCATGGACATGAACAACAGAAAGACGCGGTTCAATATTTGGTACTGGATCGCCGCCTTCTCGGGCGTGATGGTCTTCCAATATTTCTATGCCACGACGCAGCACGTCGCGCAGATCCCGTACAGCGAGTTCGAGACCCTACTGAACGGCGGCAAAATCGCCGAGGTGCAGGTTTCCGATCGTTTCATCCAAGGCCGCTTCAAGGAGCCACAGGGTGGCAAGCCGCTATTCATCACCACGCGGGTCGAGCCTAACCTCGCCCGTGACCTGCAGGAACACGGTGTCACGGTCACCGGCCAGGTCGAAAGCACTTTCCTGAGCGACCTGCTTTCCTGGGTTGTGCCGGTGCTCGTCTTCTTTGGCTTGTGGATGCTGCTTCTAAGACGCATGGACGGCGGCGTCGGTGGCTTGATGCAGATCGGCAGGAGCAAGGCCAGAATCTACGTCGAAGCCAATACCGGGGTGACGTTCGACGACGTGGCGGGAGTGGACGAGGCCAAGGCCGAGTTGCAGGAGATCGTGGATTTTCTGAAGAACCCGGGCGAATACGGCCGCCTCGGCGGACGCATGCCCAAAGGCGTGTTGCTGGTCGGGCCGCCAGGCACCGGCAAGACCCTGCTCGCCAAGGCTGTCGCGGGCGAGGCCAAGGTGCCGTTCTTCTCGATCTCCGGCTCCGAGTTCGTCGAGATGTTCGTCGGGGTCGGGGCCGCGCGCGTGCGCGACCTCTTCGAGCAGGCTCGGTCCAGGGCTCCTGCGATCATCTTCATAGACGAACTCGACGCACTTGGCCGCGCCCGAGGAACCACGGTCGGCGGCCACGATGAAAAGGAACAAACGCTCAACCAGCTTCTGGTCGAACTCGACGGTTTTGATCCACAGATCGGCGTCGTGCTGCTGGCCGCGACGAACCGCCCCGAGATCCTCGATCCGGCACTTCTGCGGGCTGGCCGCTTCGATCGACAAGTGCTGGTCGACAGGCCGGACAAGCAGGGTCGCATCAAGATCCTGCAGGTGCATATGGCCACGTCGAAGCTGGCGACGGATGTCAATGCGGAAAAAGTGGCCGCACTGACGCCCGGCTTTACCGGCGCCGACCTGGCCAATCTCGTGAACGAGGCGACATTGCTTGCCACGCGCCGCAAGGCGGATGCCGTAACAATGGAGGATTTCAACAACGCGGTGGAGCGCATCGTCGCCGGGCTCGAAAAGCGCAACAGGCTGTTGAACCCGAAAGAGCGCGAGATCGTCGCTTATCACGAAATGGGCCACGCACTGGTCGCCATGGCGCTGCCTGGCGTCGATCCGGTGCACAAGGTATCGATCATACCACGTGGCGTCGGCGCGCTCGGCTACACCATCCAGCGCCCGACCGAAGACCGCTTCCTCATGACGCGCGAGGAACTGGACAACAAGATGGCGGTGCTGCTCGGCGGCAGGGCGGCGGAGTGGATCGTATTCGACCACCTGTCCACCGGAGCCGCTGATGATCTCGCCAAGGTAACCGACATAGCGCGCGCCATGGTGACGCGTTACGGCATGTCGGCAAGACTCGGCCATGTGGTTCTGGAAAAGGACCCACGCTCCTTCCTGGCCCCCAACCCGCTCGCCGGCGGGCCGCGCGAGCACGATTACGGCGAGGCCGCCGCCGACGCCATCGACACTGAAGTGCGCGGCATTGTCGAGGCGGCTTTCGAACGAACGGTGGGCCTGCTCACCGAACGGCGCGATCTCCTCGAAAAGGCGGCACGCAGGCTGCTCGAAACCGAGACGCTCGACGAGAACGCGCTCGCGTCGCTGGTCGGAAAGGTTCAGGCAGGGCATCGCGCCTTTCGGGAGGACGGTCGTCGTGGGACTGCGGCGCTGCGAGCGGCCGAAACCCCGCGTGCAATGCCTCCGCGAGTCGCTGGTCCCGGAGCATAGTAATTCATTCAAAGCAGCAATGAGCCGGAAGCTGTAGACCAGCTGGCAAAGGCGCTGCGGGATCCCGGCCGGATCGAGCGATCACCGTTCCTGATCGAATGGTATTCGAGCCCCGCTTTGCAAGGCGGTGCCAAGCCGGCCCTGTCGGGAACGCCCGTCTGACAAGAGTGAGTGGCATTTGCTATTTTCCCAGGGAGGATTGCGACCGAGAAGGCCGCGTCGGCACCGTTGGCGCCGCTTGCTGAGCGTCGGCGACGTGTCTGATCTCCCCTGGCAGGGATTCCCAGACCTTGTGCATCTGTCCTTCTCCGACATGATGGGCAAGCACCTTGGACACGACCCTGAATGCATCCTTGGAATCGACCGGACGGGTCAATTCCAGCTCCGCCTCGATTTTGGCGAGAAACTCGTCGAGCGACCGCATCTTCTCGGGAGCTTTGGAAGGCTGATATTGGTCGTAGAAGGCGCCGCGCACCAGAATCGGAAGCTGCGAGCCGAGGTGGGCTGCAAGATCCGGCTGCATGCGGTCCCGCAGCGCGTGCAGTACCGCGCCGAGAACATGCCAGGCGATCTGCCGATCCGGCCCGATCTCGTCCATGATCTCGTCGAGCCAGATATTCGTCGTCTGCAGTGTCTTGTCGAATACGTCGAGTCCGGTGGCACTCATCGAAATCCTCCTTCCAATCAAATCCGATTACGGCTGATGTGACCAAACAGCCGTGCCTGCCTGTTGTTCCCGGTGGGCGTTCCCCGGTCGGCATTCAGCGTCGTCGGCGGCTCCGTCTTGACCGGATTCGAGCTGGTCTTTCGTCTCGACGACAAGAGCAGGACCGGCGAACTCGAAAAGGAGCAGCCGGACAGTCGCCTAGCGGCGGGGATCGTCCGTCGCCTCGGAAACGCCTTCGAGGGCGATCTTGGCGGCTTCCTCGTCGGTGCGACCGAGGTCGGCCAGGGCAATGACGCCGACGAGGCGCTTATCGTGGTTGATCACCGGAAGGCGCCGCACCTGATGCTTGGCCATGATCTTCGCCGCATCACTGATGTCGGCATCGTCGAAGCACCAATAGACATGCTCGGACATGACCTCGCGAACGGTGGTGTTGCCGGCTGAGCGCTCCTCGGCGACGCCGCGCATCACGATGTCGCGGTCCGTCACCATGCCGACCAGCCTGTCATTCTCGCCGACAGGAAGGGCTCCGAGATTGTCGGCCCGCATTTTCCGGGCGGCATCCCTGATTGTCGTGTTCGGGCCGACCAGTTCGGTCCTATGACTCATGATCTCCTGAACTTGCATGGGATATTCCTCTCTCTGATTGCCGAGGCAACAAGTCGCCAAAACGCGGCCGTTGCTGGGGATCGCGAGGTTGCCGGGTGGTCGGACGAGGCTCGTACAGATCACTATCTGCAGTGTTCTCGATCCGCGCTAATGCGCGTGATGGCACCTCGCGATCGAAACTATTCTTGGAACGTCCAAGCAGCGAGCGAGTTCCAAAAGAGTGCCGGCGCCGCAGGCTTGTTCACGGGAGTAGCCGCAGGCTAGCCGTTGAGGCCCAAGGCTCAAGCAGGTTGGGGAAGACATACTCTGGGAAACAGATGCACGCGGATCGAAAATCATGGCTATCGTCTTTTCAGATCGCCGCGAGGCCGGGCGGCAACTAGCCGAAGAGCTCGTTCGCTTTGCCGGGCGCGACGACGTGATCGTGTTGGCGCTGCCCCGAGGCGGCGTGCCGGTTGGCTACGAGGTCGCGCAGGCACTCAAGGCACCGCTCGACGTCCTCGTCGTGCGCAAGCTCGGCGTTCCCGGCCACGAGGAACTGGCCATGGGGGCAATCGCGCCCTCCGGCGTACGGGTCCTGAACGACGAAATTGTCGGCGGTCTCGCGATCCCGCCAGATGTCATCGACGCGGTCGCCGCAAAGGAGGAAAAAGAGCTTCTGCGCCGCGAGCACCTTTATAGGGGCGGGCGGCCCCCGCCGCGGTTGAACGGACGAACCATTATCCTCGTGGATGACGGGCTTGCGACCGGTTCAACGATGCGGGCGGGGATCAAGGCGCTCCGAAAAAGCCACGCCGCCCATATCGTCGCGGCCGTTCCCGTCGGCAGCCCCGACACTTGCGACGCGATGCGGGCAGACGCCGACGAGGTGGTTTGCGCGACGACGCCAGAGCCGCTCCTTGGTGTCGGCCGGTGGTACGTGGATTTCTCACAGACGAGCGATCAAGAGGTCCGCGCGCTCCTCGCCAAATCCGTGCCCAAGCCTGCCGCTTCCAAAGAGGTCTCGCTATCCGAAGAGGCATCGGCCGGGCACGCGGCCGCCGGCTCGGCGCGCGGCAAAAGATCAACGTAGCGGAGGTGGGTATGGACGGGGTTTCAGTCAGCGAGCAGGTCGTGCGCGTTCCCGCGGATCGCGTCACGCTTGAGGGCAATCTGTCGATGCCGCCGGATGCTCGCGGCCTTGTGCTCTTCGCCCATGGCAGCGGAAGCAGCCGCCACAGCCCGCGCAACCGCTACGTGGCCGGACGGCTGAACGAGGCGAGCCTCGCCACGTTCCTCGTCGACCTGTTGACGGCCGAAGAGGAGCGGATCGACCAAGTCACTGCCGAGTTGCGCTTCGATATCGGGCTGCTCGCCGACCGGCTGATCAGCGTCACGGACTGGCTCGGCGCCTCGCCGAACACGTCGCTCCTGCCGCTTGGCTATTTCGGCGCAAGTACGGGCGCCGGTGCCGCGCTGGTGGCGGCGGCCGAGCGGCCCGACCGGGCTGCGGCCGTGGTTTCGCGTGGTGGCCGGCCCGACCTTGCAGCGCTCGCCCTGCCGCAAGTTCGGGCGCCGACCTTGCTCGTCGTCGGAGGCGCGGACACGCAGGTGATCGCGCTCAACCGCTCGGCGCTGTCGGCACTCCACTGCGAGAAGGAACTCGCCATCGTCCCGGGCGCGACGCATCTGTTCGAAGGGCCAGGCGCCCTGGACGAAGGCTCGGACCTCGCGAGCCGTTGGTTCTCGCGCCATCTGAGTTCGGAGAGATCGACATCCTGATTGCCGCGCCTTGGATCACCCGGCCCGGGATCATTTGCGTCCTCAACGCGTTAGGACCTCAGGTGGGACAGAGACAGCGAGCACTGCAACCCGAATGGCTGTCGCAATCCTTATGTGGGAGAAAGACAATGCCGGATAAGAAAACCATCGAAAAGGCCCAAAAGGACAAGCGTGAGGGCAAGTCGCCGAGCACCCAGGCCGGCGAGTTCGTGCACGAGGAGATTGACAAAATTCGCCAGGGCGAACACGGCGCGCGATCGACCCAGCAGGCCATCGCCATCGGACTTTCCGAGGCAAGACGTGCAGGCGTAGACCTGCCCCCGCCCAAAAAGGGCAAGGTGAAGGAGAGCACGCGCAAAAGCGCCGAATACGCCTACGAGGCCGGCCAGGGCGAACGCAGGCCGAAACGCCGCCCGCAGGTCTCGAAAGCCGTCTCCAAGGTGCTGGAGCACGAGCCGAAGAGCACAGCGTCGCATGAGGCACTGTCGCAGCAGGCCAAGCGTGCGGCCTCGCGCCGGACGGCTGAAGAGCGCTCGGCCGCCGCGAAGAAGGCCGCCGAAACGAAAGGCGCTCGCGGACGGAAGCAGGCAGCGCAGAAAGCCGCCAGAACGCGGGCACACCACGCATAGCGGATAACGTGTCGGCAAGGATCGGCTGAACAGTCCCAGCCACCCAGTCCGGCTAGTGCTTGCGCACCTCACTCGGCCAGCGCTTAACCTCGCTGCGAGTCTTCGGCAAGACCTCGCCATCGTCGCCCACCAGCTCGGGCGCGGTCGTCCGGATGTCATAGGTGAGATCGGCGCCCTCCGAAAACCGCCGGATGACGATATTAGCATTCGAGAGCGAGGTGCCGCCCTTGAAGACGAGATGTTCGTCGAGAGGAGAGCCATTCGAGCTGGCGCAAAGCCCGCCTGGGCATGCCCGGGCGGGCTAACAGCATGCTTGTCAGCTCTTGCAGGCGGCCAAAACCCTCAGAGCCTTGTCTGCACTCAAATAGCTCGAGTACATTTTCTTGCCGATGGCCGTCATCTTTACTCCGTCGGGCTTCGAAGAGACCACGGTGCATGTCTTCGTGCTCGTGTCCTTGGCGACCCAATAGTGAGTCGCAGCAATTGCGGGAGCACCCAACAAGCCCATCAGTGCGGCGGCGATTACAAGGGTTCGTTTCATAGCTTCCTCCATTTTTCGTCTTTCAACAGCAGGCGCCTGCGCCAAAGATCGAGCAGCGGACGACACGACCGGACGGGTGAGCGACGAGTACGTCCGGGCGGCGAATGAACGATGATGAGGAAGCTTTGTTCCCGCCGAAATTTCTTGCCGGCCCGCAAACTATATCCGCCAGGAGTATGACCTTGCCCGGAATTTCCCGAGCTAAGGATTTCCTCGTAACCGGAGCGAGAGTTGGAAGGGACACACTACACTCCGTGCGCTCGCCATCGCCTTGCCGGACCGTCGGAATGGCACGCCGTCGACGGCGTCATTGCCGTTCACTGAATAGCGCGTCGGGTCGCAGGCCTTCGTTTATTCGGACCGAGCGGGAGTTGCCGCGAGAGTGCGCTTCCGCAGCGATGACCCCTGCACTCCTTGCCGCTTTCAGCAAGGCCTTTTGCGCGTCGCGCGCGCTGCGCCAGCCGTCCAGCGCGTCGCGACAGGCGCGCGAAGCTGCGCGCCAGTTGCGTCCGCGCGCCCATTCGGGCCACTGTTGGTCCAGGCACTCCAACGCCTCGAAGCTGCTTGCGACCTTGCGCGATGCGGTGCGGAACTTAAGGAATACGGGTTCGGGAAAGCGAACGTCGTTCATCACTTCCTCCATCTTTTTCGACGTCTTTTGCGAGCAAGCAATCGGTGCGCCATCGCGGCACGCCCTTCGAGATGGTGATGGTCTGCGCAACGTCAAGTGCACAGCCGGGCCGTCCGCATCCAGGTGCGCAAGGAGGCACGAGAGCCTTTTTCAATGGCTTGGTTTCAAGGGATTTGGTGACGGCAGTAGTGACGGCGAAATCACTTTGCTCACATCAGGCTGCTGGCGGATTTGATTTGCTTGGTGATCCCCCAACCTTAGGGCAAACTGCCTGCCGGGGCGCTAGGAGGAGAAATGAGAGCACGCGCAGCAACGCTTGGGGATCTGGAGGATGTGTTTCACGGCCTCTCCAAGCGGATGTCGGATGAATACGTGGCGGCCGGCAAGGACAGCAAGATCGCCTACGACAATCTGATGATGAATTTGAAAGAAGGCCGTGCTCACGCACTCGTCGAGGGCGACAAGGCCGTGGCGATCATCGCCTGGCATGAGAACAGCGACGCCGCCGATACGCTGTTTGCAGCGCAGGAGGATTTCTTCCGTGCCGCGACCGTTCGCTTCTGCAAGCGGCATATCAGGCACATCCAGGCGCTTGCCGGCAACCTCCCCATCCACTCGCGCAGCTGGCTCCAGGGACCTGACGTCGCCAGATGGTTTCATATCATCGGCTATGTCGAGCGTGGCCAGGAGAGCGGCGCCACTCTGTACGAGCTGCCCCCGGCCTCAGCCAAATAGAAATCGGGGCTTGTTGCAAAGCGGCGTGCGCGATAGAGCCGACGAAGCGCTCTCCCGGGGCGCCGAGACGCTCCGCCATCAGCCGTCCTGGTTGAGCCTGACGCGCTGCCGTTGATTTCCAGAGGTTTCCTGCGACTATCGGCATGCGCCTGCGACAGATCGAGGTCGAAACAATGTATCCCGAGTACTCCGATCACGTTTTCGTCGACCTCGTGCCCGAGCTGTTCGGCCCGTCGGAAGCAATCGTGGCCCGCTATCGGGGGCTTCTCGCCACCGCCTTTCGCTATCGATCCGGTGTTGCTGGTCTTCGGATCAGCAACGCAAAGGGCGAAATCGTCACGCTGCCCTTCCAGGGACAGCAGATTTGGGACGCAACGTTCCTCAACCGCTCCCTGACCATGCGCTCGATGTTCGACGAGCCCGTCGTGACCCGGGACTACCTCTCGAACTACGGCGCGTTCTTCATTCACTGCGGCGCCACCGCGATGGGCAATCCTGGCCCGGATGACCGCCACCCGCTTCACGGCGACCTGCCAAATGCGCCCTATGGGCATGTGCAACTGATCGCCGGCAGCAATTCCGAAGGGCCCTTCATGGCGTTGACCGGGCACTGCCGACAGACCGTCGCCTTCGGCCACGACTATGTGATGAAGCCTACTGTGCGGCTGCAGCGCGACGCCACAAGCGTGGCCGTCGACATTGCCATCGAGAACCTGAAACGCACACCCATGGAGCTGATGTATCTGGCGCACATCAACTTCAGGCCGGCCGATGGCGGGCGCCTGATCGACACCGTCGCCGATGATCACGCCGACATTGTCGTGCGCCAAGTGCTTCCACCCTTTTTTGAACCGAGCGAAAGCTATCTTGCCTATCGCGACGCCGTCGTAGCCGACCCTTCGCGGCATCGCATATTGACCAAGGGCGAGCCGATCGATCCCGAACTCGTGCTGACGATGAAGGCGAAGGCAGACGACGAGGGCTGGGCGCACGCCCTACAGGTCCATCCGGACCGGACAGCGGATTTCGTCAGCTTTCGCCCCGAAGAGCTCAATTATGCCGTGCGCTGGATCACGCGCGGTGCCGATCAGGACGCGCTTGGCCTCGTGCTGCCGGCGACCGCCGAACCCGACGGCTATCTTGCGGCGAAGGAAAGAGGTCGCCTGGTTCGCGTCGCGCCGGGGGAAACATTCCGCTGCGCCCTGCGCTTTGGCGCTATGAACGCGGAGGAGGCCACACAACGAGAACAGGTCATTGCAGCGTTGAAGGGTAACGGCCGGTAGCTGGCGCCCCTCACCGCGCGATTGACGGTGACCGGCAGGATCGACATGTGGTTCTCGCAGGCATGCAGCTCGAAGCTGGGGTGCACGCAGGGAAAAGCATCAAGATGCTTCGCCATCGTCCGCTCGAATTCGTCTGTGCGTCTCACCTTCGCAGCAGCCACATCAGCACCGGGCCGCCGATCAGCGTCGCGACGAGGCCGGCGGGAATCTGGCGTGGGAAGATGGCTGTGCGACCGATCCAGTCGGCGACGACCATGATCAGCGCGCCGACGAGCACCGCGCCAATGGCCTGCGGCAGCGCACGGGAAAGGCCAAGGCGACGGGCAAGGTGCGGCGCCATCAGGCCGATGAAGGTCAGCGGGCCAACGATCAGCGTCGAGGCGGCGGTGAGCGCCGCGACCATCAGCAGCACGAGAAGCCGCGTCCTCTTCAGGTTGATGCCAAGGGCTTGCACGGCGGCGGAGCCGAGCGGCAGGATGTCGAGCCAGCGTATGAAGAGCGGCGCGAGCGCGAAGAGGCAGACGGCGATGCCACCGGTCAGCAGGGCGGCGCCAATATCGACGCCATAGGTCGAACCAGTGAGCCAGTTGAGCAGCAGCATTGCGCGAGGATCGCCGGTGGCGGTGAGCACAAGGATCAGCGCATCGAACAAGGCCGTCAGTGCAATGCCAGCAAGCAGCAACCGCTCCGACGCATAGGCGGCACGGCGGCCGATCGACAGCGTCACCAGAAGAGCGCTGAAGGCGCCGATGGTTGCCGCTGCCGTCTGAACAGGGCGTCCGGCATCGGAGAGCGCAAACAGCGCCACCATCATGCCGAGCGCGGCGCCGGCGCTGATGCCCAGCACTTCGGGACTGGCCATCGGATTGCCGGTCAGCCGCTGCATCATCAGCCCGGCGAGCGCCAGCATGGCGCCGGCGCTCGCCGCGGCAAGCACGCGAGGCCACCGCCACGATAGCATTGGCCGTAGCTCGTCGCCGAAAGCAAAGGTCCAGCCATGCGGCCCCGGGCCATAGAGCAAAGCCAACCCCAGCAGCAAAAGCAGAGCCAAGCCGATCGCCGCCAGCAGGAGGTCGGGCCGGTTTACGCGCGGCAGGCGGGCGGCCGTCAAGGCCGGGGTTTCCAACCCAAGCGCAAGCCGCGGCAGCAGCCAGAGCAGCAGCGGCGCGCCGAGAAGTGCGGTGATCGCGCCGGTCGGCAGCAGGTCGCCTTGCGGTCCGGTGGCGATCTGCACGGCCTGATCGGCGGCCCACAGCAGCGCGCCGCCGACGAGCGGCGCCATCACCAGCTGCTGGCCCAGCCGTCGTGCACCGCCGATGCGCGCAAGGGTGGCTGCGGCCAGGCCGACGAAGCCGATGACGCCTACAGCGGCAACGACGAAGGCGATCAGCGCGACGGCGGTTGCCAGTCCGGCGAAGCGATAGGCGCCGAGCGGCACGCCAAGGCTGCGCGCGCCTTCATCGTCGAGGCCTAGCAAGGTCAGCGGCCGCACCATGAGGAAGATCGCCAGCGCAGCAGTGCCGATGCGTGGCAAAAGCCACAGCGTCGTCGACCAGTCCTGCTGGCCGAGCGAACCGGCGCCCCAGATGAACAGGCTGGCCAGCCATTCATGCCGCAGCACAATGAGCGCGGCACCGATGGCGCCGGCATAGAGGCTGATCACAAGCCCCGCCAGCACGACCGAAAGCGGCGACAGGCCCTTGTGCCAGGACAGAGCGAAGACGGCGGCCAGCGCCGTGAAGGCGCCGGCCAGCGCCACCCATTCGCGGCCGAACGCAAGCAGGGACGGTGACAGAAGCGTCGCCAGTGCCAGCGCCAGATAGGCGCCCGCCGAGACGCCGACCGTTTCGGGCGAGGCGAGCGGATTGCGTAGAACCTGTTGCAGGACCGTTCCGGCAAGCCCGAGTGCGGCGCCGCACAAAAGGCTGACCGCAAGCCTGGGCAGGAAGGCGTAGTGGACGAGCACCTGTCGCATGTCGGCGATGTCGGGGGCGGCGAGCGATTGGAGCCAGAGCGCCGATGGCAGCTGCACCGTGAGGTTTGAGACGGTTGCCGCTACCCCCGCCGCGAGCAGCATGGCACAAAGCAGGATCGCGCCTACCGGCTGGTTGCCGAGAAAGCCCCCTGGCAAGGCTCGGCCGGCCGACGCAGGCTTTCCCTCTTGAACGATGGTCGCAGCACCGTCAGCCATGAGCAGCTTCCGCGGTCATTGCCGACGCCAGGACCCGGGCAAAGCGGGTCGCGGACGGAAGCGCGCCGAACATCAGGACGGCGGGAAGACGCATGATCGAGCGGTTGCGCACGAAGGGCATGGCGTTCCAGACCGGGCTTTCGGTCAGCGTGCCGCCGGCGCCCTCGGGCAAGGGTTCGAGATAGGCCAGGCGTGCGTCGCTGGCTGTCGCCAAACCGTCGATGCCGACGGTCGAAAACCCCCAATAATTGGTCTCGCCCGTCCAGGCGTTGCTGAGCCCGATACGGTCGAACACCTCCTGAAACAGACTTTTCTTGCCGTAGACGCGCACATTGCGCGGGTCCATGAAGCTGACGACATAGATCGGCTGCGCCGAAAGCGGCGCCAGCTGCTGGCGAACTTCTGAAAAATAAGCATCCGTTGCCGCGATCAGCGCTTCGCCTTCGCTTTCCTTGCCGACAAGCCTGGCGAGTTGGCGCGTCGCCTCGACGGCGCGCCGATAGGGCTGCCCGGCTTCGGTATAGAGCCCGATCGTCGTCACCGGCGCCACGCGTTCGAGCAGCGGCTTGATGCCGTCGATATACGGCACGGACAGGATGATGTCGGGCTTGAGCTGCTGCAGCAATTCGAGATTGGGCTCGAGCAGCGTGCCGACATCGGCGATATCGGCCGGCAGCGGCGGCTCGACGACCCAGGTCTCCCACACTTGACGGTCGGCAATGGCAACCGGCGTCACACCCAGCATAAGCAAGGTCTCGGCCAGCCCGTCATCGAGGCAGACTATGCGCCGCCTGCGGGGTTCGGCCGTCGCCGACGCCATACCCGCGAACGGCAGCGTGAAAAGCCCCAGTGCCTGGCGCCGGGTCATTCGACACGGATGATCGGGCATGGCTCTCGGCTGGAGCTCTCGGTCTCTCTGCACTGCGGCGCGCCTGCTTTTCGATTTGGACTCCCGATTGACTATGAAACATGAACTTAATAGTCAACATTTACGCGCTCCGACAGGCCTGCTTTTTTGCCAGACGGATTGTCAGGCGCAACCCGTCCGCCGGCCGCAGGCGATTCGGCCTGCGGGAGCCCCGTGCGCATCACGCGAAAATCGCAGTCCGCGAAACGCAATCCACGTGCCGAATCATTTTTCCTCCACGACTGCATTCCATGATAGAGGGACGGCAATCGCCGGGTCCCGGATAGCCAGAGACCCGAAGACGGCCAGGGCGCGAATCAAAAAGGCGGCTGCGAACCGCCGCCAGAAGGCGTCAAAAGACCGGTCGAACGCATCAAGGCAGTGCGATCGGGTTGCGCTCGGCAAGGCTTGATGATTTGTTGCCGCTATACGGAGAACGAATGATGCGAGAGCCTGTCGGTCAAGACGAGTATGGGTCGACCAACCCCTTCGATCCGGACGACCTGCCGACGTTGAACGCGATCGGTCCGAGCATGGGGAGCGGCAACGATTTCGAGAAATACGCCGTTGCCGTGATCATCGTATTCGGCGCGCTGATCATTGGCGGACTGATGGCCGCATCGATGGTCTTCGGGCACCGCAACGGCTTCCTCTTCGCGCTTGGCGGCGCCACGTCCGCCTGGATATCCGGCAACGCGCTGCTGCTCGACCGACCGCGCATCTACGCGCTGTTCGTCGGCATTGCCGCCGTGATGCTGATTGCCTCCACCATCACGCTGGTCTTGTGACGACCATTGCTTCTATGCGCCAACCCGCTTGAGCAGCGGGCGATCAACCCGAATCGCTACGCTGCTCCAAGCCCATCTCCAGCCTTGCCAAGCTCAGTATCCAAGCGCCTCGCCAGAGGCCGCGCGGCTGTCGATGGCGCCATTGTAGCGCGCGCCGCCGCCCTTCTCGATTTCCGCCAGACTTTTGCCGCCGACCAGGATGCCTGCCGCCTGGCCCCAGGTCTGGTCAGCGAGATCGAGGTGATAACCCATGCCGGCCAGCAGCTTCTCGGTATCCGGCGACAGACCGAACGGCTCGATATAGACCTTATCGGGCAGCCACTGGTGATGGATACGCGGCGCGTCGATCGCCTCCTGGATGTTCATGCCATGGTCGATGACATTGACGATGGCTTCCAGTGTGATGGTGATGATGCGCGAGCCGCCGGGGCTGCCTATGACCATGAACGGCTTGCCGTCCTTGGCCACCACGGTTGGACTCATCGACGAAAGCGGCGTCTTCTTGGGCTGGATGGCATTGGCCTCGCCCTGAACCAGGCCATAGAGGTTGGGCACGCCGGGCTTCTGGGTGAAATCGTCCATCTCGTTGTTGAGCAGGATGCCGGTGCCATCGGCGACAACGCCGGCGCCGAAGGAGCCGTTCAACGTGTAGGTGACCGCGACTGCGTTGCCGTCACTGTCGATGATCGAATAATGGGTCGTCTCCTTGCTCTCGCCAAAACCCTTCGGCATCAGGTCCTGCGACACGCCGGCCCGGAACGGGTCGATCTTGTCGCGGATATCCTTGGCGTAGGCCTTATCAAGCAGTTTCGTGACCGGGTTGTCGACGAAATCGGGATCGCCTAGCGCCGAATTGCGGTCGACATATGCGTAGCGCATCGCCTCCACCATGACATGGACCGTCTCGGCCGAGCCTGCACCGAGATAGGACAGCGGATAGCCTTCCAGCACGTTGAGGATTTCGCAGATGATGACGCCGCCTGAGCTTGGCGGCGGCGAGGAGGTGATCTCGTAGCCGCGATAGGAGCAGGTCACGGGCTTCAGTTCGCGGACCGCATATTGTTCGAAATCCGGCTTGGCCAGGATGCCGCCCTTGGCGCCACTCGCCTTGACGATGGCGTCTGCGATAGCGCCTTTATAGAAGGCATCAGGACCTTTTTCGGAAATGGCGGCGAGCGAGGCCGCAAGATCAGGCTGGATCAGCCTCTCGCCGATGCCATAGGGCTTGCCGCCGGGTTTCAGGAAAATGGCGGCGGCGGCGGGGTCCTTCGCCAGCCTGTCGGCGCTGCCGGCAAAAGAGACGGCGTCGCCCTGATTGAGGATGAAGCCATCCTTGGCAAAGCTGATTGCCGGCGCCATCAGATCCTGGCGGGACAATTTGCCGTATTTTTCGCGTGCCATCTCGAAACCAGCCACCGAGCCCGGCACGCCGACGGCGAGATAGCCGTCGAGGCTGGCACCCTTCACCGGGTTGCCGTCCTTGTCGAGATACATGGTCTTGGTCGCCGACAGCGGCGCCCGCTCGCGGAAATCGAGGAAGGTCGATTTGCCATCCTTGAAGCGGATGGTCATGAAGCCGCCGCCGCCGATATTGCCGGCATTGGGGTAGACGACGGCGAGTGCATAGCCGACGGCAACCGCCGCATCGACAGCATTGCCGCCCTTCTTCAAGACTTCGATGCCGACTTCGGAGGCCAGATGCTGGGCCGTCACCACCATGCCGTGCTCGCCTTTGGCCGGCGCCGGCGAGGCAGCAAAAGTCAACTGTAGTGGCGCAATCGCAAAGGCGACGGAGAGACTAACGGCGATCAGGGTTCGACGGTTGAGAGGCATGGCGGTTCTCCGGGCGGGGGGTGCGCCTAGAAGAGCCTCTCGGATCAATCGAGTCCATTCACAAAACGGTCCCTCACGAAGCAAACCGGTGAGGGGCAATATCGGCTGGGAGTTCGCCTCAGACAATGCCGCCCGAACCGCCGGCGACCGCCGGGCGTTCCGCGGCGACCTTGGCGCGGTAGCCCGCCGCCCGATAGGCCGCAACCGGGTCGATGGCGCCGCCGGTCTTCAGCCTAGCCATGGCGAGAATCGGCTCGACATCGGTGCGGTAAGCGACTTTCAACGTCTGCGTCGCCATCAGCGCATCGTTGTCGTCCTGGCACCCTTCGAGCGCCTTGCGATCGACAAGCAGCGCCTGCGCGTAGGCGCGCTGCACCTCGACCGCCGACAGCATCAGGCTTTCGATGGGATCGGTGACATTGTGGCTCTGGTCGAGCATATGGGCCGGGTCGAAACCCTCGGCGCCGGAAAGTTCGGCATCGACCAGTTCGTTGAAGACAAGGAACAGCCGGTAGGGATCGATCGAACCGGCGTCGAGATCGTCGTCGCCATATTTCGAATCGTTGAAATGGAAGCCGCCAAGTTTTTTGAACTGGATAAGCCGCGAGACGATCATCTCGATGTTGACGTTGGGGGCGTGGTGGCCGAGATCGACCAGGCAGAACGCCTTGTCGCCCAGTTCCCTAGCGATGATGTAGTTGGTGCCCCAATCCTGCACGACGGTGGAATAGAAGGCCGGCTCGTACATCTTGTGCTCGCTGAACAGCCTCCAGTCAGAGGGCAGCCCGGCATAGATCTGCTTCATCGCCTCGAGATAGCGCTCGAACGCCCTCGCAAAATTGGCCTGGCCGGGGAAGTTCGAGCCGTCGCCGATCCACACCGTCAGCGCCTTCGAACCCAGTGCCTCGCCGATCTCGATGCATTCGAGATTGTGCTCGACCGCTTGCCGGCGCGTGCCGGCATCGGCATGCGACAGCGAGCCAAATTTGTAGGAGAGTTTCTGGTCCTTCGCATCCGAGAAAGTGTTGGAGTTCATGGCGTCGAAGCCGAGGCCAAAGCGCGAGGCCGCCTGCTTCAGCCGGTTCGGGTCGGCCTTGTCCCACGGAATGTGCAGAGAAACGGTCGGCGTCGCCTGCGTCAATTGCCTGATGACGGCGCAGTCCTCGATCTTGTCGAAGATGTCGCGCGGCTCGCCGGCGCCGGGGAAACGGGCAAAGCGGGTGCCACCGGTGCCAACGCCCCAGGACGGGATCGCCACGGCGAACTTTTCGACCTTGTCGCGGATGGCATCGATGGCGATGCCGCGACGGTCGAGGCGCTCGCCGAGCGAGGCGTAGTCGCGCTCGAGGTTGGCTTTGCGCGCGGCGTTGTCTTTGCCGACGACGTCGGCGGAGATGATGGTTTCGGACACTGCTATTCCTCCCAAAATGCTTTCGGCCAGCGCTGCCCGTCATCCGTCTGCCGGAAGCGCTTCGGCGTCGGCGGCGCCGCCTTCAGATCATTAGCGCGTAAAACTCTGCGCGTTGCCCGCGTCGACATTGACGATGTTGCCGGTCGACTTGGCCGACATGTCGGAGGCGAAGAAATAGATTGCCTCTGCGATGTCTTCGGGGAAGACCGAGCGCTTCAGCATCGAACGCGAGCGATAGTGCTCCTCCAGATCGTCGGTCGACATCTTATAGGCGGCGGCGCGCTGTTCCTTCCATTCGCCGGTCCAGATCTTCGAGCCGCGCAGCACCGCGTCCGGGTTGACGACATTGACCCTTATCTGGGCTTCCGCTCCCTCCAGTGCGAGGCATCGAGCGAGATGGATCTCGGCGGCCTTGGCGGTGCAGTAGGCGGCGGCGTTGGGCGAGGCGGCAAGTCCGTTCTTGGAGGCGACGAAGACGACGTTGCCGCCGATGTTCTGCACGCGAAACAGTCGGAACGCCTCCCTGGAGACCAGGAAATACCCGGTCGACAGGATATCCATATTCTTGTTCCACAGCGCCAGCGTCGTCTCCTCGATCGGCGCCGAGGAGGCGAGGCCCGCGTTCGACACCAGAATGTCGATGCCGCCGAACTCGACCGCCATCTCGGCAAAGCCGGAGATAACCTGCTCCTCCGAGGTGACGTTGATCGGCACCGGCCGGACGAAATCCTTGCCATAGGCTTTGGACAATTCGTCATTGGCGCTGGCGAGCGCTGTCTCGTCAATGTCGGCCAGCACGACGCAGGCGCCTTCGCTCAGCAGCCGGTTGGCGGTCGCGCGACCGATGCCGCCGGCGCCACCGGTGACCAGCGCGATCTGGCCGGCAAGCGCCTTCGGCTTCGGCATGCGCTGCAGCTTCAGATCCTCGAGCAGCCAGTACTCGATGTCGAAGGCTTCCTGCGCGGGTAGGCCGACATAGGACGAGACGGTCGAGGCGCCGCGCATGACGTTGATGGCGTTGACGTAGAATTCGCCTGAGATGCGCGCCGTCGCCTTATCGCCGGCGAAAGTGAACATGCCGACGCCGGGCATCAGATAGACAACGGCGTTGGGATCGCGGATGGCTGGCGAGTCGGCGTGCTTGCAGCTGTCGTAATAGGCCTGATAGCCAACACGATAGGCCGCGACGTCGTCGGCGAGGCGCGCGATGACGGCATCGACATCGGGCTTTGCCGGATCGAACTCGATGACCAGCGGACGGATCTTGGTGCGCAGGAAGTGGTCAGGGCACGACGTGCCGAGCGCCGCCAGCGGGCGCAGATTCCTGGAGTTGACGAATTCGAGAACGGCGGGCGAATCGTCGAAATGACCTGTCTTGTGGCTCTTTTCCGAGATCAGGCCGCGGATTTTCGGCATCAGTTTCGCGGCAATGGCGCGGCGTGAAGCGGAATCGAGCGACTTGACCGCTTCGCCGCCGAAGATGGCGACGCCTTCGGAGCGGCGCTCGAACCATTCGATCGCCTGATTGATCACCGAGATCGTCGTCTCATAGCATTCCCGAGGAGTGTCGCCCCAGGTGAACAGGCCGTGGCTTTCCAGGATGACGCCCTTGGCCGCGGGATGTTCGAGGCAGAATTTCTCCAGCCACAGGCCGAGTTCGAAGCCGGGACGCTTCCACGGCAGCCAGCCGATGGCGTCGCCGAAGATCTCCCCGGTCAGCGCCTTGGAATCCTTGGCCGCGGCAATGGCGATGATGGCGTCCGGATGCATGTGATCGACAAAAGGCTTCGGCACATAGGCATGCAGCGGCGTGTCGATCGAGGCGGCGCGCGGATTAAGGTTGAAGGTGCAGTGCGGAAGGAAGCCGACCATTTCGTCTTCGTGCTCAACGCCGCGATAGAGGCCTTTGAGCGCGCGCAGCTTGTCCATGTAGAGGGTGGCAAAGCCGTCAAGCTTGATCGAGGCGCTGTCGCCGCCCGAGCCTTTGACCCAAAGCACCTCGACATCCTCGCCGGTGAGCGGGTCTTTCTGCCATATCTTCGAGGAGGTGTTGCCGCCGCCATAATTGGTGACGCGCTTGTCGGAGCCAAGCGTGTTCGAGCGATAGACCAGAAGTTCCGGCTCGCTCATCGCTTGAGCCTTGGCCTCGTCCCACAGATTGGCGAGCCGCGTGCCGGTGCGCTTGTCGAGCATATGCAATCCTCCCGAAGGCACGCAAACGGTGCGGCCAATTTTGCCCGAATTTCCACGGAAGCAGCCGACTTGTCAATCACAAACGATCAAGACCGATCATATTGCACTGCACAATGAAATTATATGATCGGAAATGATTGACACTGCGCGTTTTGGGTGCCTAGATGCCGAGGCAGGGAGGAACCATGCACGAAAAAGAGCGCCACAGGATCATTCTGTCCGCCGTCCAGGAAAAACCTGTGGTGACGGTGCAGGAGATGGTCGACCTGACGGAGTCCTCCGAGGCGACGATCCGGCGTGACATCGCGGCACTCCATGTCCAAAAGCGCCTGCGCCGTGTGCGTGGCGGCGCTGAAGCAATCTCGCCGCCGCAGTTCATTGGGCTGGCCGGCCGGCCCTTTTCCGTCAATGAAACAATCAACGCCTCGCAGAAGCGGGCAATCGCGAGTGAAGCGGTCGAGCTGTGCAAGGACGGTGAGCCGATCATCATCAATGGCGGCACCACCACCTTCCAGATGGTACATTTCCTGACCGGCCGCCGCATGCCGATCTTCACCAATTCCTTCCCGATCGCCGAGCACCTGCTCAAGCACTCCAAGAACACGGTGATGCTGTCCGGCGGCACGATCTATCGCGAGCAGAACATCATCCTGTCGCCCTTCGACAATGACGTGACGCGCAATTTCTATGCGCGCCGCATGTTCATGGGCGCACAGGGGCTCGGCCCGCTCGGCCTGATGGAGGGCGACCCGCTGCTGATCCAGGCGGAGCAGAAACTGATCGACCAGGCCGACGAACTGGTGGTGCTGGTCGATTCCTCGAAATTCCGCAAACGCTCCAGCCTGATCCTGTGCGGCCTTTCGCGCATCGCCACAGTCATCACCGATGACGGCATCGAGGATCGCGAGGCCAAGATGTTAGAGACCGCCGGCGTGACGCTGATCGTCGCCCGCAAGTCGGCAAAGGAAGAATCTTCGCTGCAGGCCTGAGACACTCTCACGCCAGCAGCGGCGATGGAATGCAACGCTCAAGGGAGGATATTCGATGAGCTTCTTGAAGAAATTGATGGTGACCGCGGCCTTTTCAGCCGCCATGTTCGTGAATGCAGCCTATGCCGAGAACGTCAAGATCGCGCTGGTGGTGAAGTCGCTCGGCAACGGCTTCTTCGATGCCGCCAACAAGGGCGCCGAAGAGGCGGCCAAGGAACTCGGCGACGTCGACATCATCTACACCGGCCCGACCAAAGCGACCGCCGAAGCGCAGATCGAAGTGGTCAATTCGCTGATCGCCCAGAAGGTCAACGCCATCGCCATTTCGGCCAATGACGCCGACGCGCTGGTGCCGGTGCTGAAGAAGGCGATGGAACGCGGCATCACCGTCATCTCCTGGGATTCGGGCGTCGCCAAGGAAGGTCGCCAGCTGCATCTCAACCCGTCCGACACCGGACTGATCGGCGAGACCATCATCAAGCTTGCCGCCGATTACCTGCCGGAAGGCGGCGAAGTCGCCATCCTGTCGGCCTCCTCGACCGCCACCAACCAGAACGCCTGGATCGATGCGGCCAAGAAAATCCTGCCGGAGAAGTTCCCCAAGATCAAACTCGTCGCCACCGTCTATGGCGATGACGATTCGGCCAAGAGCACGGACGAGGCCAAGGGCCTGTTGAAGTCCTATCCGAACCTCAAGGCGATCATTGCGCCGACCACCGTCGGCGTCGTCGCCGCCGCCCAGGTCGTCACCGATGCGAACCTGATCGGCAAGGTCAATGTCACCGGTCTGGCGCTGCCGTCCGAGTTCAAGAAGTTCATCGACAACGGCGCCAGCCAGGCGGTTGCGCTGTGGAACCCGATCGACCTCGGCTATTCGGCCGTCTACCTCGCCCATGATCTGGCGGTGAAGAAGGAAGAGGCGAAGCCTGGTGCCACGCTGTCGATCGGCCGCGTCGGCAAGGTCACGCTCGACGACACCAACTCGGCTGCGATGGCTCCGCCCTTCCAGTTCGACAAGTCGAACATCGAGAAGTTCTCCAAGATCTATTGATCCTGGGCGCTCTTCAAACTGGCGGGGGGGGGGGGGGGCGCCACCCCCCCGCGCCCCAGCCCCCCCGGGTGGGGGGGGGGGGGTGAGGGGAGGTGGTGGCCCCCCCACCCCACCGCCCCCCCCCGCGGCCCCCCCCCCCCGCGCCGGCGCCCCCCCCCCCCCCCCCCCCCGCGACTTCAAACGGACCTTGTTTCAGGGCTTGATACGACTATGGACGCGACAGCCCAACACAGCGCGGCAACCGAGCGGCCTCCGGCCTTGGCTCCACGCCTGACGCTGTCCGGCATCTCCAAGAGCTTTCCCGGCGTGCGCGCGCTGCACAATGTCAGCCTGTCGCTCTATCCGGGGCAGGTGACCGCATTGATCGGTGAGAACGGTGCCGGCAAGTCGACCCTGGTCAAAATCATGACCGGCATCTACCAGCCCGACACGGGCACAATCAGCATCGACGGCCAAGCCGTCACCCTGCCCAGCGCGCACGCGGCTTTCGGACACGGCGTCACCGCCATCCACCAGGAAACCGTGCTGTTCGACGATTTGACGGTTGCCGAGAACATCTTTCTCGGTCACGCCCCGCGCACGCGTTTCGGCACCATCGACTGGCGCACGATGCGCAAGAATGCCCGCGAAGTGCTCGACACCATGCATGCGGGTCATATCCACGCCGACGCCCGGCTGAAGGATCTCGGCATCGCCAACAAGCATTTGGTCGCCGTGGCCCGGGCCATGTCGATCGACGCTCAGATCGTCATCATGGACGAGCCGACCGCCGCCCTTTCGATGAAGGAGATCGAGGAGCTCTTTTTGCTGATCGAGTTCCTCAAGAGCGAAGGCAAGGCGATCCTGTTCATCAGCCACAAGTTCGACGAGATCTACCGCATAGCCGACCGCTACACGGTGTTCCGCGATGGCGAGATGGTCGGCGAAGGCCTGATCAGGGATGCGGGCCAAAGCCAGATCGTGCGCCTGATGGTCGGCCGCGCTGTCGACCATATCTTTCCGCAGCGCAAGGCTGAGATCGGCGCGCCGGTGCTTTCCGTTTCCGGCCTGTCGCATCCGACCGAGTTCAACGATATCAGTTTCGAACTGCACAAGGGCGAAATCCTCGGCTTCTACGGCCTTGTCGGCGCTGGTCGCAGCGAGGTGATGCAGGCGATATCGGGCATCACACGCACCTCAGCCGGCACGATCACGCTCGAAGGCAAGGCGATCGCGCCGAAATCGGCGGCGGATTCGATCGAAGCCGGCATCGTCTACGTGCCGGAAGAGCGCGGCAAGCAGGGCGTGGTGATCGGCCTGCCGATCTTCCAGAACGTCTCGCTGCCTTCGCTCAAGCGCACCTCCAGATCCGGCCTGCTGCGGCTGTCGGAAGAATTCGCGCTCGCCCGCTCCTTTACCGAGCGGCTCGACCTGCGCGCCTCCTCGCTCAGCCAGGATGTCGGCACGCTGTCGGGCGGCAACCAGCAAAAGATCGTCATCGCCAAATGGCTGGCGACGGCTCCCAAGGTGATCATCCTGGACGAGCCGACCAAGGGCATCGACATCGGCTCCAAGGCCGCCGTGCACGGCTTCATGGCCGAGTTGGTGGCGCAGGGCCTGTCGGTGATCATGGTGTCGTCGGAACTGCCGGAAATCCTTGGCATGTCCGACCGCATCGTGGTCATGCGCGAGGGTCTCGTTGCTGCTGTCTTCGACAACAAGGGCCTGGACGCCGAGACGCTGGTCAGGACGGCAGCAGGGATCGCCGCATGAAAGCATTTTTCAAATATCGTGAAATCTGGTTGCTTGCCGCCATCGTCGTGCTGATCGGGCTGATATCGACGCGCTTCCCCGCCTTTGCCGATCCCGGCAATTTGCGCCAAGTGTTCAACGACACCTCGATCCTGATGATCCTGGCGCTTGGCCAGATGGTTGTGATCCTGACCCGGTCGATCGACCTGTCGATGGCGTCCAATCTCTGCTTCACCGGCATGGTAGTGGCAATGCTGAACGCCGCGCATCCGGCAATCCCGATCCCGCTGCTGATTGGCATCGCCCTGGTCGTCGGCCTGGTGCTCGGCGCCATCAACGGCCTTTTGGTCTGGCGGCTGAACATCCCTTCGATCGTGGTGACATTGGGCACGCTCACCATCTATCGCGGTGCCACCTTCGTCCTGTCAGGCGGCGCCTGGGTCAATGCCGACAAGATGAGCTCGGACTTCATCGGCTTCCAGCGGGCGGCGTTCCTCGGCATTCCGGTGCTGTCCTGGATCGCCATCCTGGTCATCGTGCTATTCTTCGTCCTGATGACGCGCACCGCGCTCGGCCGCTCGATCTATGCCATCGGCGTCAACCCGACGGCTTCGGTCTATGCCGGCATCGATGTCGGCCGGACGAAATTCATCGTCTTCTGCATCTCCGGCATGATCGGCGGCCTCTCGGGATATCTCTGGATCTCCCGCTATGTGATTGCCTCGGTCGAGGTCGCCAACGGCTATGAACTCAACATCATCGCCGCCTGCGTCATCGGCGGCATCTCGATCGCCGGCGGCATCGGCTCGGTCGGCGGCGCAGTGCTCGGCGCGCTGTTCCTTGGCATCATCTCCAACGCACTGCCGGTCATCAACATCTCGCCCTTCTGGCAGATGGCGATCTCGGGCAGCGCCATCATTCTGGCCGTCGTGCTCAACGCGCGCGGCGAACGCCGGCAGGGCCGCATCATCCTGAGAAAGGTGGAGGCGGCATGACCGACATCCCTGCCCCGCGCCACATTCCCGACCGGCTCGACAAGCCGCTGCGTTCGGCGATCTTTTCCTGGGAAGCGCTGCTGGTCGTGGTGGCGGTGGCGATCTTCGCCATCAACAGCTTTGCCTCGCCGTATTTCCTCGACCCGTACTCGCTGTCCGATCTCACCTTCAATTTCACCGAGAAGGGTCTGATCGCCTTCGCCATGGCACTGCTGATCATTTCGGGCGAGATCGACCTGTCGGTGGCCGCGATCATCGCGCTGGCGTCGACCATGATGGGCATGGCGGTGCAGGCCGGGGCCGGCATGCCGGTGCTGGTGCTGATCGGCATCGTCGTCGGGCTCGGCTGCGGCGCCTTTAACGGCCTGCTGGTGACAAGGCTCGGACTGCCCTCCATCGTCGTCACCATCGGCACGATGAGCCTGTTTCGCGGCATCGCCTTCATCATCCTCGGCGACCAGGCTTACAAGGGCTATCCCGATAGCTTCGCCTTCTTCGGCCAGGGCTATGTCTGGTGGGTGGTGTCGTTCGAACTGGTGCTCTTCCTCATCGCAGCCGTCGTTTACTGGTTCCTTCTGCACCGCACGAGTTTCGGCCGTCGTGTCTTTGCCATCGGCAACAACCCGGTCGCAGCACAATTTTCCGGCGTGCGCGTCGGCCGCACCAAGTTCATCCTGTTCTGCCTGACCGGCCTGATGTCGGGCATCGCCTCGGTGCTGATCACCTCGCGCCTCGGCTCGACGCGACCCTCGATCGCGCAGGGCTATGAACTGGAAGTCATCACCATGGTGGTGCTCGGCGGCGTCAGCATCCTCGGCGGCGCCGGCAGCATCCTTGGCGTCGTGCTGGCCGCCTTCATCATGGGGCTGGTGACCTTCGGGCTTGGCCTGCTCAACGTGCCCGGCATCGTCATGTCGATCTTCATCGGCCTGCTCCTGATCATCGTCATCGCTCTGCCGATCGTCTGGCGGCGGCTACGCGGAGGACGTTGATGCCGCAGAAATACGCGTTCAAGATGAAGCTGAAACCCGGCATGAAGGCCGAATACAAGAAGCGCCACGACGAGATCTGGCCGTCGCTGGTCGCGCTCCTGAAGCAGGCCGGCGTTTCCGATTATTCCATCCATCTCGATGATGAGACCAACATCCTGTTCGGCGTGCTGTGGCGCCGAGACGACCACGGCATGGACGACCTGCCTAGGCATCCGGAGATGCAGCGCTGGTGGGCACACATGGCCGACATCATGGAGACGAGGCCGGACAACGAACCGGTGGCCGTGCCGCTGGAAACCGTGTTCCACATGGAATGAGCACGATACGCCACATCGCCGTCATCGACATCGGCAAGACCAACGCCAAGGTGGCACTGGTCGACCTCGCGACGCTGAGCGAGATAGCATTGCGCCGCATGGCGAATGCACCGGTGCGGCAGGCGCCCTACCCGCATCATGATGTCGAGGCCTTGTGGACATTCATCCTCGACAGCCTTGCCGGCCTCAACCGCGAACAGCGCATCGACGCCATATCGATCACCACACATGGCGCGACGGCCGCGCTGGTCGACGCCGCGGGCGAACTGGTGCTGCCGGTGCTCGATTATGAATTCGATGGCCCCGAAAGCCTCGCCGTGGATTACGACGCGATCCGTCCGCCCTTCGCCGAGACCGGCACGCCGCGCCTGCCGCTCGGCCTCAATCTCGGCGCGCAATTCTTCTGGCAGCAGAAAAGCTTCCCGGCGGAATTCGCCAACGCCGCCGCGATGCTGATGTACCCGCAATACTGGGCCTTGCGCCTGACCGGCATCGCCGCCAGCGAGGTGACTTCGCTCGGCTGTCACACCGATCTGTGGAACCCGTGGACGGCCGATTTTTCATCATTGGTCGACAGCCTGGAGTGGCGCGGCTTGATGGCGCCGGTGAGGCCAGCCAGGGACCGCCTCGGCCCGATTCTGCCCAGTGTCGCGGTGCGAACCGACCTTGACCCGCAAACGCCCGTCTTCTGCGGCCTGCATGATTCCAACGCCTCGCTGCTGCCGCATCTTCTCTCCGACAAGCCGCCCTTCTCCGTCGTCTCGACCGGCACCTGGGTGGTGTCGATGGCGGTCGGCGGCAAACAGATTGCGCTGGATGCGGCACGCGACACGCTGGTCAATGTCAACGCACTCGGCAATCCCGTTCCCTCGGCGCGCTTCATGGGCGGGCGCGAATTTTCCGTGCTGACGAAGGACCGGCCGGAGCAGTGGAGCGAAGATGATGTCGGCGCCGTGTTGGCGCGAAAAGTGCTCCTGCTGCCATCGACCCAGCAAGGATCGGGGCCTTTCCCGCATGATGCCGCGGCATGGCTCAACGCCGACGGGATGACAAGCGGCCACCGCTTTGCCGCCATCTCGTTCTATCTGGCGCTGATGACGGCGACCTGCCTCGATTTGATCGGTGCCGACGGCCCGACCACTGTCGAAGGCCCCTTTGCCCGCAACCGGCTCTTTGTCGGCATGCTGGCGGCAGCGACGGGGCGCACCGTGGTCGCATCCGAGGCTGCTACCGGCACCAGCATCGGCGCCGCGCTGCTGGCGTCGGGTCCGGTAACAGCGCACGGCAAGGGCGAACGAATAGAACTGCCGACCGACCCGGTCTGGGCCGACTACGTCAGCGCCTGGCGCGCGGCGGTCGAAGCGCAAAGCTGACTACAAAATCCGCTTGCCGAAAGCCGACATGACGAAGTTGACCACGTCGGCGCCGATCCGAGGCTCCAGATCCGCGGTCAGACCGGAAACATCCATCGACAGCAGTCCGCCGGAGAGCGCGATCGCCTCCATCGCCTGATGCGTTTCGCGCACGGTGAGGCCGCCGGAGCCCGCCGCCCAGCTGGCGAATTCGGTTGCCGTCGGCGAATAACTGACGTGAAAACCTTGCGTGCCCGAGGTGGCAATGCGGATCGCCTCATGCATCAGGTCGCGCATGCCCATGGCGTCGATATCGGTCATGGTGAAGGCCGACACGCGCGAATCCTTCAGCACCCGCGCTTCGGCCGGATCGGCATGGCGCAAGCCGACGATGACGACATTCTCCGGCGACAGCTGCGGCTGCAGCGCACCCGCCTTGTGGTCGAGACCGAGTGTGCGCGCCAGGACCGAGCCTTCCGGCAGGTCTATGCCGTCCTCTTCCTCGGGCATCAGGGCGGCGATGGAATCGATCCAGATCAGGCCGAAGGAATGCGTCGCGCGCGCCGTTGCGGTCAGCGCCTTGTGAGCGACGCGACGGTCGGCGCCGGCCGTCAGCCGGATCAGCCCCGATGGCGGCCGCTCGATATCGGCGAGTTCCACGACGTCGAAATTCATCGCTTCCAGCCGCGCACCGGTGCCTTCACGGGCCAGGATGCCGGCAGCCCCTTGCTCGGCGGTGATCTGCACCATCTTGCGGCCGGAGAAGTCCTCGACATCGTGCATCGGGGCCTTCTCGACATATTCCGAGGTCATTGCCAGCAGCATGGCGCCATAGCTCATGCGGAAGGCGACGCGGTCGCCAACGGTCAGCGGCGGATCGGCATCGGCAACATCCAGCAACAGGTGGTCGCTGGAGGCGCCGATTACCCTTATCCCCTTGGCAATCGGCGTCAGGCCCTCGACCAGCACATCCTCGCGGCCGATATTGGCAATGGCGCGCAGCCTGTCGCCCTCGTCGGGGAAGACCGGCTGGTTGCCGAAGGCGTCGAAGCCGGATTGGCCGATCGGCCGTGACGGCTTGAGCTTGACCTCGATGATGTCGCTGGTCAGCCGGCAGGCATCGGGTTCGAGTTCGGCCCACGGCGTGTCGCGGAAGGTCTCGACGCCGCCCTGCAGGATCGCCTCGCCGACCCGCAGATTGTTGATGCCGGCCGGCAGTCTGCCCTCGAGCAGCAGTGGCAGCGACGACGAGGCGCCGCCGGAAATCACGTCGAGGCTTTTGCCGGACAGGCGTTCGGTCTTGTAGGCGTGGGCGACGAGCTGGCCGAGATTTTCCGACGTCGGCATGATGGCGCCGAAGCAGCCGAGATTGGTGCCGATGCCAGCAATGCGCACGCCTTTGTATTGCAGGATCTGCTCGACCGTCGGGATCAGGTCATTCGGCCAGATGCCTTCGCGGAGATCGCCGAGGTCGATCATCAGCATGATGTCGTGGACACGGCCCATGCGCTCGGCGATGCGCGAAATCTCGCGGATGGTGGCGAGTTCCGACTGCAGGCTGATGTCGACGGTGCGCACCACCTCCTCGACACGCGCCATCGGTGGGCTGCGTAGTAGCATGATCGGCGCGTTGATGCCGCTGTCGCGCAGCCGGCGGATGTTTTCGAAGCGGGATTCCGCGATGCCGGCAACGCCACCGCGCAGCATGGCGCGCGCCACTTGCGGCATGCCGCAAGTGCCCTTGGTGACGCCGAAGACCTTGATGCCCGAGAGCGCGCAGCGCTCGACGATAGTGCGCGCATTGCGCTCGATGCGGCCAAGGTCGATGGCGACTTGCGGTCCCGACATCCTAGTCCCCGTAGACCAGCCCTTGCGGATCGATCTCCGGCTTGCGGCCGGCGACGAGGTCGGCAAGGAATTTTCCCGAGCCGCAGGCCATGGTCCAGCCGACATGGCCGTGGCCGGTGTCGAGATAAAGATTCCTATAGCGCGCCCGGCCGATGACCGGCACCGAGTTCGGCATCATCGGCCGCAGGCCTGCCCACAGCTCCGCCTTCTTCTCGTCGAAGGCACCAGGAAACAGGTCCTTGCCGGTCCTGAACATGGCGGCGAAGTCGCTGGGCTTATGGCTGCGGTCAAAGCCGGTGAATTCGGCGGTCGAGGCGAGCCGCAACCGGTTGCCAAGCCTTGAATAGGCGATCAACTGGTCCTCGTCGGCGCCGCCCATGGTCGGCCCTTTGCTCTCGTCTTCCAGCGGAATGGTCGCGGTATAACCCTTCACCGGATAGACAGGCAGGTCGATGCCGTAGCGGCGGCCGAGCAGGCCGCTTTCCGGTCCCATCGAGATGACCACGGCATCCCCGGTGACCGGTCCGGCCGAAGTCATCACCGCACTCACCCGGTCGCCCTCGATGGCGAGGCCCTCGACCGTCGTTCCGTAGAGAAAGTTCACGCCAAGTTTTTCGGCTGAATAGGCCGCGAGTTTTTCCACGAACTGCCGGGAATCGCCGGTCTGGTCGATCGGCGAATAGACGCCGCCGGCGATCTTTTCCTTCACGCCGGCAAGACCCGGTTCAAGCTCGACCAGCCGCTCGCGGCCGACGATCTCGATCGGCAGGCCATGCTCGGCCAGATAGCGATAATTGTCGGTGCCAGTGTCGAGGCTGTGCTGCGAGCGGAAGAAATAGAGGATGCCCTTCTTGCGCTCGTCATAGGCGATGCCAGTCTCGGCCGAGATGGCGTTGATGCAATCGCGCGAATAGAGCGCCAGGCGCAACTTGACCCGGCTGTTGGCGCGCAGGCGCTCTTTCGTGCACTGGCGCAGGAAGCGCAGGCTCCAGGCAAGGAAATAGGGATCGAAGCGCAGCCGGACCTTGATGCCGAGATCATGGTTGTAAAGCGCGCGCAGGAACGTCTTCAACGCCGCCGGCGAAGCCCAGGCGGTAGCATCCCCCGGAGACACCAGGCCGGCATTCGACTGGCTGGTGCCGCGCGCTGGCGCCGGATGGCGCTCGATCACGGTGACCTCGTGGCCGTCGCTGGCCAGATAGAAGGCGGCCGCCGTACCGACGACACCGGCCCCGAGCACCGCTATTTTCATGCCATCCCCCAAAGCGCCTCGCGGCACGGCGCCTCAATGCCGTGCCGCGAATGCCTTCAATAGCGCTTCAGTGCCCGCCTTGCGAGCCCTTGCGAGAACCTGGCTCAGCCCCGAGCGGAGTTCTTGCCGGTCAGGATGCGCTCCCAGGCGAGCGCGTCGGCAACGATCTGGTCGAGGTCGTCGCGTTGCGGCTCCCAGCCGAGTTCGGCGCGGGCGAGATCCGAGTTGGCAACCACCGCCGCGGCGTCGCCGGGACGGCGATCGCCCATCTTCACCTCGAAATCATGGCCAAAGGCGCGCCGCACGCTGTCGATGACCTCGAGCACCGAGTAGCCATGGCTATAGCCGCAATTGGCGACGAGGCTTTGTCCGCCGGCGCGCAGCCGCTGAAGGGCCAGGCGGTGCGCCGCCGCCAGATCGCTGACATGGATGTAGTCGCGCATGCAGGTGCCATCCGGCGTCGGATAATCGGTGCCGAACACCTGCATGAACGGCCGCTTGCCGAGCGCCGTCTCGCAGGCGACCTTGATCAGATGAGTGGCGCCCGGCGTCGACTGCCCGGTGCGGCCCTTCGGGTCGGCGCCGGCGACGTTGAAATAGCGCAGCGCGGTATAGCGCAGGCCGTGCGCGATCCCCGCATCGCGCAGCATCCACTCACTCATCAGCTTGGAAAGGCCATAGGGCGATTCCGGCGCCAGGCGGGCATCCTCGCGCACCGGCTCCAGTCCGGCGCCGCCATAGACGGCCGCGGTCGAGGAAAAGATGAAATTGGGCACGCCTTCGCGCACCGCGGTCTCGATCAGCGTGCGCGTCTTGCAGGTGTTGTTCTCGTAATAGCCAAGCGGATCGGCGACCGATTCCGGGACCACGATGGAACCGGCGAAATGGATGATCGCGTCGACCTTGTTTTCCCTGATGATCGAGCCGACCAATTCCCTGTCGGCGACATCGCCAACCACCAGCTTTGCCTCCGGCGCTACCGCCCATTCGAAGCCGGTCGAAAGACGGTCGAGAACGACCACGCTCTCGCCGGCATCCAGCAGCTCCCAGACCATATGGCTGCCGATATAGCCGGCGCCGCCTGTTACCAAAACTGTCATCCGCGACCTCGCATCTCAAGATTTATCGGAAACTGTCTCAACCCCCGCCTTACTGGAAAGCCTGCCTGGTGGCCATTAGAACTCATGGTAACCAGCATTGTCTGCACGTGGCATCGTCCTGAAACAAAATTGATCCACATCAAGGGAATAGGCCACGATCCGTGGTCGATAGGAACAGGTCCGGGGCGTGGCATTTTGACCAGAAAGGCCTGGTGGACGACCAATAGGGCAATGATTATGATCCCGCGCAAAAATTGGGAAGCCGACATGAACTACCAGCGATTCTTCGAGGAAGCGATCGACCAGCTCCATGCTGAGCGTCGCTACCGCGTTTTCGCCGACCTCGAGCGAATCGCGGGCAAGTTTCCGCGCGCCATCTGGCGTTCCAACGGCCGCGCCGAGGAAATCACCGTCTGGTGCTCCAACGATTATCTCGGCATGGGCCAGCATCCCGATGTCATCGCCGCGTTCCAGGATGCAGCCGGCAGGATGGGCTCGGGCGCCGGCGGCACCCGCAACATTTCCGGCACCAGCAACCCGCTGGTAGAGCTCGAACTGGAGCTTGCCGACCTGCACGAAAAGGAAGCGGCACTCGTCTTCACCTCCGGCTTCGTTTCCAACGAAGCCTCGATCTCGACCATCGCGCGGCTTTTGCCCAATTGCCTGATCATCTCGGACGAACTGAACCACGCCTCGATGATCGAAGGCGTACGGCGCTCGGGCGCCGAGAAGAAGATCTTCCGTCACAATGACGTCGCGCACCTGGAAAGCCTGTTGCAGGCGGCGGGCCGCGAACGCGCCAAGCTGATTATCTTCGAAAGCGTCTATTCGATGGATGGCGACATCGCGCCAATCAAGCAGATCGTCGAGCTCGCCGAGCGCTACAACGCCATGACCTATATCGACGAAGTGCATGCCGTCGGCATGTACGGACCACGCGGCGGCGGCATCACCGAGCGCGAAGGCCTGGCCGACCGCATCGACATCATCGAAGGCACGCTGGCCAAGGCATTCGGCACGCTAGGCGGCTACATCGCCGGCACCAGTGCAGTGATCGACGCCGTACGCTCCTATGCGCCGGGCTTCATCTTCACCACCGCGCTGCCGCCGGCGATCGCGGCTGCCGCGACCGCGTCGATCCGCCATCTCAAGCGCTCGCAGGCCGAGCGCGACGCCCAGCAGCAGCAGGCCGCGAGGACCAAGCAGATACTCTCTGCCGCCGGCCTGCCGGTGATGGACTCGCCGACCCACATCGTGCCAGTCCTGGTTGGCGATCCGGAACTTTGCAAGATGGCCAGCGACCGCCTGCTCGGCGTTCACGGCCTTTACATCCAGCCGATCAACTACCCGACCGTGCCGCGCCGCACGGAGCGGCTGCGCATCACGCCGACGCCGTTCCACTCCGATGCACTGATCGCCGAACTGCAGGACGCGCTGGTCGAGACCTGGGACGCGCTCGGCATTCCCTACGGCTCCGCCGGTCGGCCGTCCGTGGCCAAGAGCGACCGGATCATTCCGCTGCTGGTGCCCAAGTCAGGCGGCTGAAAAACTCTCCTCCGGCGGCCATCTGACGCGGGTTTCTGCGTCAACGGCTCAAACAGTCTTCATCCAATTCGCCAGACGATGCGCCGCTTCCTCGATCTGGTCGAGGCGGCGGTGGAAGCACAGCCTGAGGAAGGCTTCGCCGCCGGGGCCGAAAGCCGTGCCGGGAGCCAGGCCGACATTGGCTTTGTCGACGATGTCGAAGGCAGCAGTGCGTGAATCTGTGATGCCGTCGACCGTGAAGAAAAGATAGAACGCACCTTGCGGCACGGTGAACCGGGCACGGCCGGCGGCGCCCAGAATGCCGCAGACCAGATCGCGCGCCTTGCGCGCCCGCTCTACCTGTTCGGCAACGAAGGCATCGCCTTCATCAAGGGCCGCAACCGCGCCGCGCTGCATGAACTGGGCAACGCCGGAATTCGAATACTGGATCAAGTTCTCGAACACCTGCTGCAGGGACGGATGTGTCTTGATCCAGCCGACACGCCAGCCGGTCATCGCCCAGTTCTTGGAAAAACTGTTGACGTAGAGGATGCGATCCTCCGCCGTCGCGATGTCGAGGAAAGACGGCGCGCGGCCAGGGTCATAGTGGAACAGCGAATAGATCTCGTCGGCGATGATCCAGATATTTTTGGCGCGCGCGAGATCGAGGATTGCCTGCAAGGTCTCGTGATCGGCGGTCCAGCCGGTGGGATTGGACGGCGTGTTGATGAACAGTGCCTTTGTGCGCGGCGTGATCGCCGCTGCGATCTTCTCGACGTCGCAGGACCAGCCATTGCCGGAATGGTCCAGCGTGACCGCAACAGGAATGGCTCCCGCTATCGCCGCGGCGGCGTCGAAATTCGGCCAAGCCGGTGACAGATAAACCACCTCGTCGCCGGCGCCGGCGAGCGCGTCGAGCGCCAGCTGGATGGCATGCATGCCGGATCCGGTGACGATGAATTGTTCCTCCGGGAAGGTTTTGCCGAAATGCCTGGCGTAGTAGCGGGAAAGCGCCTGCCTGAGATCGGGGATGCCTTTCTGCCAGGTGTAGAACGTTTCGCCGCCGGCCAGCGCCTTTGACGCGGCATCGGTGATGAACGAAGGCGTCGGCAGGTCGCCCTCACCGGCCCAGAGCGGGATCATGCCCTCGCGCAGGCGGCCGTAATTGACCACGGCGACAATGCCGCTTTCGGGCGCGGCGCGGGCTTCGGCGCGAAGGCTGTCAATCAGGGTCATGAGCGGGTCCGTTCCGATCTCGGGCGTTGATCAGCGCTCCTTAGCAGATGCCAAAACAGAAAACCCCGGCCGCGAACGACCGGGGTTTTGGTCCAGAAGAGCTGATCCGTCTATCTCCTGGCGAGCAAGTCGCGAATTTCGGTGAGCAGCGCGACATCGGCGGGCGGCGGAGCGGCCGGCGCAGCGGGCTTCTCGCGCTCAAGCCGCTTGCGCATGTTGTTCACCGCCTTGACCATCAGGAAGATGATGAAAGCGAGGATAAGGAAGTTCAACGCTACGGTTATGAAGCTGCCATACGCGAAAACAGCGCCTTGCTTTTTAGCGTCTGCCAGCGAGGTGGCGTTGACGGCCGAGGAGAGCCCCAGGAAATAGTTGTTGAAGTCCAGGCCGCCGAAAATCGCGCCGACGATCGGCATGATGATGTCGTTGACAAGGGAATCGACGATCTTGCCAAAGGCCGCGCCGATGATGACGCCGACCGCAAGGTCCATCACATTGCCCTTGGAAATGAATTCCTGGAACTCTTTCAGCATTCGATCCTCCTTGTCACGACCGGCCGAGCTGCCGTTTCCCGTCCTCAGGCATCGACCCGAGGACAAACATAACAAAAACCTCCGGTTGCAACATCGGCAAAAAGCAGGAAGCAACCGGTTTCTCCTTCCCCGACGGCCGTCCGGTAAGCGCGTCACGCCGCGCTTTGGGCCGCTTGTTCTTGCGCATGCCGTTGCCCAAAACTGCCGCGCTCCTTGGTCGACATGCATCGGAAATCACAGCCTTCATGCATCCAAAGCCGTGATGGACTCGGAAGCCAAGCTGTGATTGCGTCTGGGCAAGCCGGGTTGAAATTCGGCACAAGGAGGATATTGCCGGCGTGCAGGGCTTGTTCATCGTCATCATCGCGATCGCCTATGTGACGCTGCTGTTCGCCATCGCCAGCCTGGGCGACCGCCGCTCGGCCATTTCCGAGCCAAGCCGGGCCCGGCCCTTCATCTACGCGCTCAGTCTGGCGATCTACTGCACGTCCTGGACGTTCTTCGGCTCGGTCGGCCTCTCCTCCGAACGCGGCCTCGAATTCCTCGGCATCTATACCGGCCCGGTGCTGGTGTTCGTGTTCGGCTTTCCGCTGCTCAACCGCATCGTCCGGCTGGCCAAGACCGAGAAGATCACCTCGATCGCCGACTTCCTCGGCGCCCGCTACGGCAAGAGCTTCACTGTCGCGGCGATCGCCACGCTGATCGCCACCATCGGCGCGGTGCCCTATATCGCGCTGCAGTTGAAGGCGATCTCCGGTTCGGTCAGCCTGATGGTCGAGCACTATACGGGATCGCCGCCCTCCTTCGATCCCTTCGTCAGCGACATCTCGCTGGTCGTCGCCATGCTGCTGGCGCTGTTTGCGGTGTTGTTCGGCACACGCCACGCCGACGCCACCGAACACCAGGACGGGCTGGTGCTGGCGGTTGCGGTGGAAACCGTGGTCAAGCTTGCCGCTTTCCTGGCGATCGGCCTGATGGTCACCTTCCTGATCTTCGGCGGCCCGGGCGATATGTTCGACAAGCTTGCCCAGAATGCGCAGGTTCGGCAGGCGATGAGCTACAACACCTCGCTGGCCACCTGGCTGGTGCTGACTTGCCTGAGCGGATTTGCCATCGTGATGCTGCCGCGGCAGTTCTACGTCACCATCGTCGAGAACCGTGGCGAGGCCGAATTGCGCACCGCGACATGGGTGTTTCCGCTCTACCTCGTAGCGATCAATCTGTTCGTGCTGCCGATCGCCTTTGCCGGCCTGTCGCTGGTCGGCACGGGGACCAGCAGCGATCTCTACGTGCTGTCGCTGCCCTTGTTCAGCGGTCATGACGTACTGGCGATGGCGGCCTTTATCGGCGGGCTGTCGGCGGCAACCGCCATGGTGATCGTCGAGAGCGTGGCGCTGTCGATCATGATTTCCAACGACCTCGTCATTCCGCTGTTCGTGCGCCGCCTGCTCAAGACATCGACCTCCGAGAACGAAGATTGGTCGACGCTCATCCTCAACGTGCGGCGCGGGGCGATCTTCATCCTGCTGTTCATCGCCTTCCTCTACTATCGCGAGAGCACCAACAGCGTGCGCCTGTCGTCGATCGGCCTGATGTCGTTCGCGGCCATCGCCCAATTCGCGCCGGCGCTGATCGGCGGGCTGATCTGGCGCGGCGCCAATGGCCGGGGTGCGGCGCTGGGCATGGTCGCCGGCATTCTCGTCTGGGGCTACACGCTGCTGTTTCCATCGCTTGCCGCATCCGATACCGGCATCATCGTGCACGGGCTGTTTGGCTTCGAGGCGTTACGGCCGCAGGCCCTGTTCGGCACCGTCGCCGAACCGCTGAACCACGGCGTGTTGTGGAGCCTGTCGATCAACGCGGTGTTCTTCGTGCTGGGTTCCCTCTCGCGCGCATCGGTTCCGCTGGAACGCATCCAGGCGTCGATCTTCGTGCCTCGCGATGCCGGTCCGATGCCCAGCCTGCGCCGCTTCCGCACCGCCATCACCGTCAACGACCTCAAGGATACGATCGGGCGCTATCTCGGCGTCGAGCGCACCGAGCGCTCCTTCCAGTCGTTCGAAAGGACCAACGGCACTTCGCTGCACGGCAACGAGCAGGCGAGCATGGACGTCATCCGCTTTTCCGAGCAACTGCTGGCCAGCGCCGTCGGTTCCTCCTCGGCACGGCTGATCCTGTCGCTGCTGTTTCGACGCCACGACCGCGAATCCAAGGATGCCTTTCGCTTGCTCGACGACGCCACCGAGGCGCTGCAGCACAATCGCGACCTGCTTCAGATTGCGCTCGACCAGATGGAGCAAGGCATCACAGTCTTCGATCGGGACTTCCGCCTGATCTGCTGGAACCGGCAGTACCGGGCGCTTTTCGACCTGCCCGACGAGATGGGCCAGGTCGGCGTCTCGCTCGACCGCATCCTGCGCCATCTTGCCGAGCGCGGCGACATCCCTGCCGACCAGCGCGTGGCCATGCTCAACCGGCTGACCAGTTTCGTCAGCCCCTGGCAGATGGAGCTGAAGACCAGCGGCCGCATCCTGGAGCTGCGCTCCAACCCGATGCCGGACGGCGGCATCGTCGCCACCTATGCAGACATTTCCGGACGCGTCGAGCAGGATCTGGCGCTGAAACGGGCCAATGAATCGCTGGAGCAGCGCGTCAAGACCCGCACCATGGAGCTGACGCGGGTCAACGAGGAGCTGGCGCAGGCGCAGATGCTCGCCGAGGAGGCCAATCTCGGCAAGACGCGCTTTCTCGCCGCCGCCGGGCACGACATCCTGCAGCCGCTGAACGCCGCCCGGCTCTATTGCTCATCGCTGATCGAGAAAGCCGGCAAGGGGCCTGCCGGCAAGGCAGCGGTCAACATCGAATCCTCGCTGGAATCGGTCGAGACCATCCTTGGCGCCGTGCTCGACATCTCCCGCCTCGACGCCGGCGCGATGAGGCCGGACGATACAGCCTTCAACCTCGACGGATTGCTGCGCCAGATCGGCAACGACTTTCGGCCGCTCGCAGCCGAAAAGAAGCTCGAGTTGACGATCATGCCGTCATCGGTGACCGTGACGACGGACCGCAATTTGTTGCGCCGCCTGATCCAGAACCTCGTCTCCAACGCCATCAAATACACGCGCCACGGCCGTGTGCTGGTCGGCGTCAGGCGGCGCGGCGAGTTGGCCGAGATCCAGGTGGTCGACACCGGCATCGGCATCGCCGGCGACAAGCTGAACACCGTCTTTCGCGAATTCACCCGACTCGACGAAGGCGCGCGCGAAGCCGAGGGCCTCGGCCTCGGCCTCTCCATCGTCGACCGCATCGCCCGGGTGTTGCGCCTGGAGATCCGGATCTTTTCCACTCCCGGCAAGGGCACGCGCTTTTCCGTCATCCTGCCCGTGGCGGCCGTGCAGGAGCCGCGACGCGAAATCGAAACCAGGGCTCCTGCCCGCGCGACGGCTTCGCTGGCCGGGTTGCACGTGCTGTGCATCGATAACGACGCCCGCATCCTCGACGGCATGCGGCTCCTGCTCGAAGGCTGGGGCTGCAATGTCGATACGGTGTCCGGCTCAAAGGATCTGGAGAGTTCTGCGATGCCCCGCCCGGACATCGTCCTTGCCGACTACCATCTCGACGGCGAAACCGGTCTCGATATCATCGCCAGACTGCGCGCGATCCATGGCGATGACCTGACGGCCGTGCTGGTCACCGCCGACCGTTCCAACGAGGTGCGCACTGCCGCGGGCGGGCTTGAGATTCCGGTGATCAACAAGCCGCTGAAACCTGCGGTGCTGCGCTCGATGATGGCTAGGGTCAGGCGGCTGGCATCGGCGGCCGAATAGCGTCAAAAGGCGGGCGGCCATCAGTTCCGCGAGTTCCAACGCGCGACCGATCGGGCGGACCGAGGTTCAGTACTCTGATTGAATAGTATTCCGATCGAACAGGGCGCCCTGGCGATCAGCTCGTCGGCTGCAGCGGGTCGCTGCCGATCTTGGACAGGAGGATTACCGCCTGGGTGCGGCTGTCGACGCCGAGCTTCTGCAGGATGGCCGAGACATGCGCCTTGATGGTGGCCTCGGAGACGCCGAGTTCGTAGGCGATCTGCTTGTTGAGCAGGCCCTCGGCCAGCATGCCGAGCACGCGGGTCTGCTGCGGCGTCAGCGCCTGCAGGCGCTTGATCAGGTCGGATATTTCGGGATCGCGCTCGACGCCGAGATCGACGCCGACGGGTGCCGCAATATCGCCGGCAAGCACTGACTGCACGGCGCTGCGGATCTCCTCCATGCTGGCCGATTTGGAGATGAAGCCGGAAGCGCCGAGATCGAGCGCCCGCCTGATGGTCGCCGGATCGTCGTGCGCCGACACCACGACCAGTGGCACCGCCGGATGGATACCACGCAGCGAGATGAGGCCGGAGAGGCCGCTGGCACCCGGCATCGACAGGTCGAGCAGCACCAGATCGACATCCTCGTTGGCCACGACCAGCGCCTTGGCGCTCTCGAAATCGCCGGCCTCGTGGATGGCGGCGACATTGCCGATGCCGGCGAGCGCTTCGCGCAGCGCACCGCGAAACAGTGGATGATCGTCGGCGATGACGAAAGAATAGCCTGCCGGCAAATGTCCCTCCCCGAATCCCCCGATGATTTTTAGCTTTTTTCCGGGATCAGTTGGACGATTATGAGGGGCTGCGCGCTGTTTTCAAGCGGCAAAGCCAGCGCGCCGCGTTTTCCCTCGTTGGAGCCCTCAAGTCTTCTGCGAGTTGAGCTGGGCGCCGTCGTCCTTGTCCATATCCTTGACGATGCCCATGAAGCCGCGCAGGAACCGCTCCATGTAGCTCATCGTCTTGTTGAAATCCTCTTCGCTCGGCAGTTTCGATTCGAGGCGGGCGGAGAGCGAATTCTCGAGCTTGGTGACGCGCTCGTCCATTGCCTTCATCGAGGTCTGCAAGCGGTCGACCTCGTCCTGAAAGGCGGCGCGCTCGTCGGCCGCCATCTTGCAGACGAGCTGGCCGGACCGTTCCTCGCAGATCGACATGGCGCCGGTCTGGGTATCCATGCGGACATAGCCGTTATCAGACTTTTCCAGCCGGTAGCGGTCGGTTTCTTCCGAATAAGCTGAAGCCGCGACCAGCGAAACGAGCGCGGCGGGGATCAAGATGTGCTGCAGACGCATGTTGTCCTCCATGGCCAAGGCCTGAAATATCGCATGTTTGCGCCGGAAATGGGGAAGACCCTTGGCGTGGCCTTTCCCGCGTGGCTGGTTCGGACTATAGCGCAACCATGTCTCAGATTATCTACAAGATAACCCCGCGAGCGCCTTGGCGCGAGGCCGAAACAAACGGCCGCTTCACCGGCGCGCCGATCGATGTCGCCGACGGCTTCATCCATTTTTCCACGGCAGCGCAGGTCAAGGAAACGGCGGCAAGGCACTTTGCCGGCCAGACCGACCTTCTGCTGGTCGCCATCGACGGCGCTAGCCTGGGTGCTGCTTTGAAATACGAGGTCTCGCGCAGAGGCGCGCTGTTTCCGCATCTTTATGGTCCGCTCGACCTCAACGCCGTGCTGTGGGTGCGACCGCTGCCGCTTGGCGCAGACGGCGTGCACCAGTTCCCGGCACTGGAGGGGCAATGAGCATGCTCGACCGGCTCGGCCAGAGGCTGCTGTTCGCCTTCGATCCGGAAACCGCGCATGGCCTGTCAATCACGGCGCTGCGATGCGGCCTGCCGGTCGGGGGACGGACGACACGCGATGCGCGGCTGACGGTCAGCCTTTGCGGCCTCGATTTTCCCAACCCGCTTGGCATGGCCGCCGGCTACGACAAGAACGCCGAAGTACCCGACGCGCTGCTTGGCCTCGGCTTCGGCTTTGCCGAGGTCGGCACGATCACGCCACTGCCGCAGGCCGGCAATCCGAAGCCGCGCATTTTCCGACTGACGGCCGACGAAGCGGTGATCAACCGGCTGGGCTTCAACAATGAAGGCCATGCAGCGGCTGAAAAACGCCTTGCCGCACGCAAGGGGCGTGGCGGCATCGTCGGCGTCAACATCGGCGCCAACAAGGACAGCACTGAGCGCATCGGCGACTACGAGCGCGGTGTATCGCGGTTTGCGCCCTATGCTAGCTATCTCACCGTTAATATCTCCTCGCCCAACACGCCGGGCCTGCGCAACATGCAGGCGCGCGAGCAGCTTGGTGAGCTCTTGTCGCGGGTCATGGCAGCGGGCGCCGCGGCAACAGCCCAGCCGCCGGTGTTCCTCAAGATCGCCCCGGATCTGCTCGAGGCGGAGTTGGAGGACATCGCCGCCGAGGTCACCGAGAAACGGATCGACGGTGTCATCGTCTCCAACACCACAATCTCCCGGCCGGCGCTGCGCAGCGGCAACGCCGCGCGTGAGACCGGCGGGCTCTCGGGCAAGCCCTTGTTCGATCGCTCGACCATCGTTCTGGCCAGGATGCGCAAACTGCTCGGGCCGGAGCTTGCCATCATCGGTGTCGGCGGCGTCGATTCCACCGACACGGCACTGGAAAAGATCCGGGCTGGCGCCGATCTCGTCCAGCTCTACACCAGCATGATCTACGCCGGGCCGGCACTGCCGGGCCGGATCGTCGCCGGGATGGTCCGTTTCGTCGAAAAAGAACGGCTGAAGTCGATTTGCGAGTTGCGCGACAGCCGCCTCGACTTCTGGGCGTCCAAGCAACTCTGAACTGCTCTCAGGAGCGTAGATTGCGACTGACGGCCCGCTCGCAGATGGTGCCGCCGATGGCAGGCAAAACCCCGAAGAGAAGCAACTGTGCGGTTCCTCCGATGCCAGAAACCGCGGAGAGAATGAACGCAGCGAGCAATCCCAGCGCCGCGCCCAAGACATATGGCAGGTAGCTTCGCATAAGCTCACCCTGGAACAATTGGTGCATCAAGTCTGTTGGAAGTCGACTGGAAGTGCAAGTTCACCCGACGGCGCAGCAGGGCAACGAATTCGGGTTAACGGGTTCCTTCGGAGCCTTCGCCGGCGCGTAGGCTGACGGAGCATTAAACGAAAAACCCGCCTAGCGGCGGGTCACTGGCGCAAATCAGCACCATGGACGAATATGTACCATAGCTGAGGGCACAGAGTCAAGAAAAAATTCCTATCGCAAAAAGCTACCGGCACAAAAGCTGCCGACACCGCCGAACTGGCTGCCGCCAGGCCATTGCTAACCTGGGGTTCGGAGCTCTGGACGGCGCAGGCCCTTCCGGGGGCACTGTCTAAAACGCGGTTCGCACCCTGAGCCGCAGGATCGTCAGCAGGCTGAAGCCGCGTGCGAGCAGGAAAACGTGCAACGCCGCCCAAAGTCCATTGTTGCCGAAGGCTGGCGCAAGAGTCAGCAGCGCGGCCGCGAAAACGAGGAACGACAGCAGCATCATGTTGCGCATGTCGCGCGACCAGGTGGCGCCGATGAAGACGCCATCCATCTGGAACGCCAGCACACCGCTCAGCGCGGTGAATGCCGCCCACGGCAGGTAGATGTCGGCCACCGAACGGACTTCCTCCGATGTCGTCACAAGAGCAACCAGACCGGCGCCGCCAAACAGCAGCACCAGCGTCGCGGCACCCGCCAGCCCAAACCCCCAGAACAGAGTCAGCCGCACCGCCTGGCGGAAGGGCGCGGCGGCACGCGCGCCGACGGCACGACCGGCCAGCTGTTCGGCGGCGGTGGCAAAGCCATCGAGAAAGTAGCCGGCAACGAGAAAGAAATTCATCAGTACGGCGTTGGCGGCCAGCGTCACCGTACCGAACTGCGCGCCTTGGCGGGTGAACAGCGCGAAGGCGGCGAGCAGCGAGAACGAGCGGATCATGATGTCGCGGTTGAGCGACAGCATGCGCACAAAGGCAGCCATGTCGAGCAGGCGATGGCGCGGCAAGGGCGGGGCCGCCCGGAACCGGCGGATGACGATCGCCAGGCCGAGCAGCATGGCAAGAAACTCACCGGTCACAGTCGCCCAGGCGACACCGATGACGCCCCAGCCTAGTTCCAGGCCGAGCAAGAAGCAGAGCGCGATGTTGATGCCGTTCAGCACCAATTGCAGCATCAAACCGAGTCCGCCCTCGCCGCGCCCCAGCACATAACCGAGAATGGCATAGTTGATCAGCGAGAAGGGGGCCGCGAGCAGCCTGATGCGGATGTAGACGCCCATCGCCTCGCTGACGCGCGGTTCGGCGCCCATGAACTTCTGCCCGGCGATGGCGACCAGGGGCGCAAGTGCCGCGAGCACGATGCCGGCGACAACCGCGATCAGCACGGCGCGCCAGAACACCGCCTGTTCCTCCAGGGCGTCGCCGCGCCCGAACGCCTGGGCGACGAGGCCGGTGGTGCCCGAGCGCAGGAAATTGAAAGTGGTGAAGACGACGTCGAAGATGAGGGCGCCGGCCGCCAGGCCGCCGAGCAGGGCAGCGTCACCGAACTGACCGACGACAGCCGTGTCGACCAGGCCGAGCATCGGCGTCGTCAGATAGGCAAGCGTCATCGGCACCGCTATGGCGAGCACGGAACGGTTGGTGACGACAAAGTATCTGGCGTCGGCTGGGGTTACACCCTTGTCCAAGGATTGCTGCCTTGCTGATTGCGGCTTGATCGAACCGCCGGTGTGCCCCATTTTCCCGGCATCGCGCAATCACTCTTCCCGCGAAGGCCAACCGAATTACCCGGTCTGGCGCGAGCCCGCCGGATCCAGTTCATGCCTTTGCAGATCGTCCATCACCCCGACTACGACGCCGGCTTCGCGGTCAACCATCGCTTTCCGATGAGCAAATATCCGCTGCTGATGGATACCTTGCGCGCACGCGGACTGGCCGGGCCCGACGCGCTCAACTCTGCGGAACCCGCGCCGGCGTCATGGCTGAAGCTCGCTCATGCGGCCGACTATGTCGATCAGGTCATCAGTTGCGCCGTGCCCGAGAAGATCGAACGCGAGATTGGTTTTCCGATCGGGCCTCGTGTCTCGCTGCGCGCGCAGCTTGCCACCGGCGGCACGGTGCTGGCGGCGCGGCTCGCCCTGCGCCACGGCATCGCCTGCAACACCGCCGGCGGTAGCCATCATGCGCGGCGTGCGCAAGGTGCGGGCTTTTGCACCTTCAACGATGTTGCCGTCGCATCGCTGGTCTTGCTCGCCGAAGGCGCCGCCACAAACATCCTGGTGGTCGACCTCGACGTGCATCAGGGCGACGGCACGGCGGACATTCTCGCGGACGATCCGCGCGTGTTCACCTTTTCCATGCATGGCGACCGCAACTACCCTGTGCGCAAGGTCGCCTCCGACCTCGATGTCGCGCTGCCCGATGGAACGGGTGACGCCGCTTACATGGAAAGGCTCGCCGCCACCCTGCCGGAACTGTCCGCCAAAGCGCATTGGGACATCGTCTTCTACAATGCTGGCGTCGACGTCCATGCCGAAGACCGGCTTGGCAGGCTGTCGCTATCGGATGACGGGCTACGCACGCGCGACGATATGGTCATCCGCCATTTTCGCGCGCAGGGCATTTCCGTCTGCGGCGTCATCGGCGGCGGCTATTCCATGGACGTGCCCGCCCTGGCGGCGAGGCACGCCATCCTGTTCGAGGTGGCGTCGGACTATGCCCGGTAGCTACTTCCGATAGTTGGCAAGCCTCAGCAGGATGAAGGCCGGCACGACGACCGCCGCACCGAGCAGGATGTAGCCGAAGAAGCGGTCGATGGCGTGGAAGCCAAGATTCCACAGGTCGATGAAGAACTTCCGGATGCCGTAGAACACATCCATCGGCGACCAGCCGAAGGCATTCATGACCAGGCCGACGAGGAACGACACGACCAGCAGTTTCAGGATCACCTTGAGCGGCGAGTCGCCGAGAAAGCGTGTCAGTGCGGACAAGGGCTGTCTCCAGATAGAGGCACCCAGACTCGAGGGCGTCGGCCAGACATACGCACTTGGCTTGCCGGCTTCAAGCCGGCAGTTTTGCGGGATGGCGAACACCTCGAGCGAGGCATTGGCGTGGCCGCAAGCAGTGCCAAGGCGTGGCAGCCGGCCGACGGCCGTGTCCGATCCTGCTGGCTTATCTGTTTTCTAACCAATTGCCGCTATTCCCAATCGAATAGCGGGAGCAAGGCCTTTGGTGGAGACGCAGAAAAACACCGCGCGACGCGGCGTCATGCTGTCGGTGGTCGTCCCATGCTACAATGAGCTGGACGGGGTGGCCGAACTGCATCGACGGGTGACGGCGGCATGTCTGGAACTGGGCTCCTCGTATGAGATCGTCCTTGTCATCGATGGCGCCACCGACGGCTCGCGAGACGCTATTTTCAAGCTGGCCGAAAAGGACGATCATGTCGTCGCCATCGACCTTGCCCGGAACTACGGCCACCAGATCGCGTTGAGCGCGGGGCTCGAATTCTGCCGCGGCCAGCGCATTCTCATTCTCGATGCCGACCTGCAGGATCCGCCTGAGCTGCTCGGCGCGATGATGGCGAAGATGAACGAAGGCTTCGATGTCGTTTACGGTCAGAGGCTGAGCCGTGACGGGGAAAGCTGGTTCAAGCTCACCTCCGCTTCGATATTCTATCGCTTGCTGCGCCGCATGGTCGACGTCGACATAGCCCCGAATTCCGGGGATTTCCGGCTGATGAGCCGCCGCGCGCTCGACCATCTGAACGCGATGCCCGAGCGCTACAGGTTCATTCGTGGCATGGTGAGCTGGATCGGGCTGAAACAGGTGGCTTTCCCCTATGAGCGGCACCGGCGCTTTGCCGGCACCACCCACTATCCCCTGAAGAAAATGGTTCTTCTGGCGATCGACGCGATGACCAGCTTTTCCATCGCGCCCCTGCGGTTCGCCTCGCTGCTCGGGATGATGTTCGGGCTTCTGGGTCTGTTCGTGCTCGGCTACACGCTGTTGGAATGGTCGGTCGGAAACGTGCTGCCCGGCTGGACCAGCCTTGCCGCGATCATGCTGATCCTCGGCAGCGTCCAGCTCATGGTGCTTGGCATCTTCGGCGAGTATCTCGGGCGCATGTACATGGAGACAAAGCGGAGGCCGCTCTACTTCGTCAACGAGGTCGTTTCGCGCAGCCAGGCAGCCGAGGACGGGGAACTGCCCGTCCATCGCTTGCAGGAGATGGCAAAGAGGGCCGCACGTGCTTGAGGCGGAGTTCGACCGGGCGCAGCGGGAACGGCATGGGCAGGATGCGATCGGCTTTTCCGTGTGATTTCTCGCGGATGCTGCGATTTGGTGCCATCGGGCTCCTTAACACGGCGCTCGGATATACGCTCATCCTGGCTGGGCTGGCGCTCGGCTTCGGCGATATCGCCTCCAACGCGGCGGGCTATGCCGCCGGCCTCACCCTCGGTTTCTTCCTCAACAGCCAATGGACATTCAGCCGTGCCGGTCGCTTTCGCCCAGGCGCGGTCGTGCGATACGCGATCACCTTCCTTATCGCCTACGGTGCCAACCTGGGCGTCGTGGTCACCGCCATGTCTGCCGGCTACATCGAAAACCCGTTGGTCCATCTGGCGGGAAACTGCCTTTACTCAGTCATCTTCTATGTCGGCTCGGCCCGTTTCGTGTTCGTCGGCAGCGCGGATGATCCCGATCCCTTGACCGGAAAGAACGCAAAATGGCCTGGAGCTGCGACATGAACCAGACCAAGGCAATCTTGCTGGCCACGCCGTCACTCGAGGACGCACAGCGGAACAGGCTGATCTTCTGCCTGTTAGCGGCCTGGGCGATGGCAGCGGCACTGGCTGCCCAAGCCGGTGCCACCCTGCAGGATCCCGATAGCTGGTGGCAAGTGAAGGTCGGGCTGGATTTCCTGGCAAACCGGACATTTCCGACAGTCGACTCCTATTCCCACACTTTTGCCGGCCAGCCATGGATTGCCAAGGAATGGCTGGGGCAGATCGTGTTGGCCCTTGCCTACCAGGCAGGAGGCTGGAACGGGGTGGTCACCCTGATCATCGCCTCGATTTCGCTGACGGTTTTCCTGATGGGGTGGTTTCTCAGCGCGTGGCTGAAGCCGATCCTGGCGATTACGCTCGCCTTCGCCGCAATGTTCCTGATCAACCCGATCTTTACGGCGCGTCCGCATGTCCTCACCTTCCCGATCATCGTCATCTGGACGGCGGTGCTCTTTGGTGCGGCAAGAGAAGAACGGGCGCCGCCCTGGTGGTCGCTTGTGCTGGTCGTATTGTGGGCGAACCTGCACGCCACCTTCACCCTGAGCTTCATCATCGCGGCGTTCGCCAGTCTCGATCTGCTGGCGCGCACGGGCCTGTCAAAACCCGCCCTCCTAGCGAAGTGGATCGCATTCGGCCTGCTTTGCCCGCTGGTCAGCCTGATGCATCCCTACGGCGTGAAAGCCATCCTAGCCACGCTCACCGTCGCCTACGGCAACGAGGCGGTGCCGCTGATCATGGAATGGAAACCGTTCAGCCAGCCGGACAGCCCCGTCCAGGAAGTTGCGATACTGCTGGCGCTTTTCGGGCTTCTGGTGTCACGGTTGCGGATTGGCTGGGCCAAGGCGTTGTTCGTCGTCTTCACCTTGCATGTCTATCTCGCCCATGTGCGTTTCATGTATCTGTTCTTCCTGCTGGTTCCCCTGGTGATCGCGATCGAGGTCGCGCAGCAATATCCCTCTCTTTCAGCCACCGCATGGCTGGTGGAAAAGCGCGACAGACTGGAAACATTCCTCGCAAGGCGGTTCTACGCGATCTGCGGTGCGGCGGCCGTCTTAACGATCGGCGGGATCGGCCTGCTCAGCAGTGCCTATCAGGTCGCGCCGAGCCCGAAGACGTCGGCCAGCGGCGCGCTGGCCTTCGCAGAAGGCCACCATCTGTCCGGCAACGTGCTGAATTCCTACAATTTCGGCGGCACGCTGATTTTCCACGGCATCAAGACCTATATCGACGGACGGACGGACCAACTGTTCCTGGGCGGATTCACAAAAACCGATGACGAAACGGGACACAGCGACGGCAAGCCGCTCCTCGAGGCCCGGCTGAAGAAATACGCGATAGGCTGGGCACTGCTGTCGACCGGCGACAGCCGTATTCCCTTCTTCGACCAGCTGGGCTGGAACCGGGCCTATGCGGATGATTACGCGGTGATTTACCTGCCCGGCGCCTGATCCTGCCGCGTGCCGCCGCGAACCGGCTTCGCCAGCATTCGAACCTTGGCATGCGGCATGCACTGATCGTCAGAAAAATCAGAGAAATAGTCCCGGAAAGTCGTCGACGTTAACTTCATGCTTGGCTAATTCATGCTATCGCTGCCGGCTGGTGATGCCGGAGGGCTGGCATCCCACAGGGGATGACATCAATTATGTTTATGTTAAAGCGACGGGCTGGAAAATTTTCCAAGGCCGTTTTCAGTCTGGCCTGGGCGCTGCATCTGGCAGCAATTCCTATTTCCTATTCGACAAACGCATACGCGCTCAACGGCGATGTCAAGCTGCCCAAGCCTTATATTTCCAGGGCGATCGAAGCGGTCCTGCTGCCAATCAATGGCACTGTACGCAAGGAGTTCAAACTCAAGCCACACGCCCACGGCGTCCTTGTGCTGTCGGTGAAGCCTGGTGGCACCGGCGAAAAGCAAGGCATCAAGCCTGGCGACGTGATTGCCAAGGTCCACGGCCACAAGATCTACAAGCCGATCGATGTCGATACGGTGGTCTACCATTGGGCCAAAGCAGGCAAATCCGACTTCCGATTCGACTGCTATCGCGATGGCAAGTCATACAACTCCAACGGCACGATCACGCTTAGCAGCTACGAAACCGCCGTCGATGTCGTCACTGTCGCGACGTGGACAAGCTGGTCTGTCGCAACTGCCTTCAGCTATTCGGAGTTCTACAGCGAATATAGCCAGGAGATGACTGCCACCTACGAATCATCCGAGACGACGGTGGAGGCGACCGCCTCTTCCGAGGAATTCACCTCCGAGGCCAACAGCGAGGCTACCGACGAGAGCTCGGACAGCAAAGCGGACGCAACAGCTGACGGCGCGAGCGATTCGGCGACGGAGCCGAGCGATCAGGCAGAGGCTTCCGGAACCGACGACACCGATGCTCCCGCCGCGGAAGACAATTCCGACGGCGGCGACGATGGCGATGCCGCCGACGACAGTTCCGGCGACGATGATTCCGGTGGCGGGGACGACGGCGGTGGGGATGACGGCGGTGGCGACGATAGCGGTGGCGACGAGTAATCCGCCAGCCTGCCGACTACCGGACCGGCAGAGATATTCAGATGTTGGGTTCGAGCGCACGGCAATCGCTTCGGGCTAATTTTTCACCTTGCCGATGTCGACACTCAGTCTGACGCGATTGGCTTGGGTTCGGGCGGCTTTGCGGTTGCCCGAGCCTGTGCCGTCATGATAACCAGAACGCGCGCGGGTATGATGTAATGGTAGCTTGTCAGCTTCCCAAGCTGAACGCGCGGGTTCGATTCCCGCTACCCGCTCCAGCTGTCATCCCACCTCTCTCAGAATGAAATCGTGCAGCATCTTGGCGGCTGGCGACAGCGCGCGGTTCCTCACAGTGATCAGACTGTAGGGCCTGACCTCAATGTCGAATTCGGTCTGGACGACATCGATGGCGCCGGCCAGCCCGTCGGGATTCTGGATGAACTTCGCCACCTGGATCGATACCGGCGCAATGGCATCGGACTGCGCAACCATGACCAGGGTCAAGAGCAGTGAGCTGGTGTTGAGGATGCGATCCGGCAAGGCGATGTTGCGGTTGAGGAAATTGCTCTCCATCGCTTGGCGCAAGGGCGACCCGCCCGACTGGAAAACCCAATCATAGGCGGCGGTGTCTTCCAGCCGCACCGGCTCGCCCTTGGTGAGCGGATGGCCCCGGCGCACGATCAGGCAGGCCTTCTCGACGCCGATGACGCGCGACTCGAACAGCCGCGGGTTGAGATCATCGGGGATGCGCGCGATGATGAAATCATGGCGCGTGGCGATCAGCTCGCGCGCCAGCACGTTGGAGGTTTCGACCTGCATGGTGATCTCGATGCGCGGATAGATGCGGCGGATTTCGCGGATTGCCGGCACCGCCAGTTCGATCGCCGGCGCCGTAACGGCACCTAGGAACACCGCCCCTCCTTTGCCCGCCTTGAGCTCGGAAATCTCACGATCCACCTCGCGCATCTCCAGCAGGATCGACCGCGCGCGCCTGGCCAAAGCTTTGCCGTAGGGCGTCAAAGTTATGCCGCGCGGCAGTCTCTCGCACAGCTTGACCTCCAGCACCGCCTCCATCTCGCCGATCATGCGCGAGGCCGCCGGCTGCGAAATGTTCATCACCTGGGCCGCCGCGCTGACCCGGCCATGGTCGTCGAGCGCGACGATCATTCGCATGTGACGTAGACTGAGACCGCTGCGCAGAAGCGTTTCGCCATCGCCCGGTTTTTCTTTGTAACGGTTTGAACCTGAACCAGAATTCCGCAGCGCAGGCATTGCGTTTCCCCTACTTGCCCTTACCGTCGCCAGAGAACGCGCCGGTCGATCTCGCCTCTTAGTGCATACCAAATGTGATATAGCAACCATCAAAGATCGCATTTGACAGTTATGGCAAAGGATCACACCCTTCGCGCGTTCCGAGACGTGACGGTCGATGACGAGAAAAATCGTATCGATTGAAATCAGCGCCTCGGGGCCATGGGAGGATACCGGAGATCCATATGACGGCAGCAGTGCTTTGGCACTTCTGCACGATTGCGCGGCCCGCGACCCCCGGGGTGCCGCGTCCATCAACCAGGGAGAGTTATAGTGAAAATCATCAAGACACTGGCCGCCGTCGCGGCCCTTGGCATCGCTGCCATGACCTACTCGGCGCATGCAGCCGATAAAGGTCTTGTCGGCGTGCTGATGCCGACCAAGACCTCGCAGCGCTGGATCAACGACGGCGACGCCGTCAAGTCCCAGCTCGAGGCTCTCGGCTACACTGTCGACCTGCAGTACGCACAGGACGATATCCCCAACCAGCTCAGCCAGTTGGAAAACGAGATCACCAAGGGGCCGAAGGCGCTGATCATCGCCTCGATCGACGGCACCACCCTGTCGGATGCGCTGCAGAAGGCCGCTGATGCGGGCGTCGTCGTCGTTGCTTACGACCGCCTGATCAAGAAGACCGGCAATGTCGACTACTACACCACCTTCGACAATTTCGGCGTCGGGGTCATCCAGGCGAATTCGCTGGTCAAGGGCCTCAAGGAGCGTTTCCCGAACACCAAGCCGTGGAACGTCGAACTGTTCGGCGGCTCGCCGGACGATAACAATGCCTTCTTCTTCTACAACGGTGCGATATCCGTCCTGCAGCCGCTGATCGACGATGGTTCGATCAAGATCAAGTCCGGCCAGACCGGCATGGACAAGGTCGGCACGCTGCGCTGGCTCGCCGCCACCGCCCAGGCGCGCATGGACAATCTGCTGTCGGCCAACTATTCGGATGGCAGCCGCGTCGATGGCGTTCTGTCGCCCTATGACGGCCTGTCGCGCGGCATCACCGCCTCGCTGCGCGCCGTCGGCTACGGCACGGACGCACAGCCCTGGCCTGTTGTGACCGGCCAGGATGCCGAGACCGCCTCGGTCAAGCTGATCATCTCGGGCGAGCAATACTCGACCGTGTTCAAGGACACCCGTGAACTGGCCAAGGCCACCGTCCAGCTCGTCGACAAGGTGCTCTCGGGCGGCAAGCCGGACGGGCTTGATGAAAAGACCTACAACAACGACGTCAAGGTCGTCCCCTCGATCCTCTTGACGCCGCATGACGTCGACAAGTCGAACTACCAGGCACTGGTCGTCGACTCCGGCTACATCAAGGCCGACGAACTGAAGTAACCCCGGTTACAAAGTCAGGGGTCCTGCGCAACGCAGGGCCCCTTTTCGTTAACCAGCGAGCCCGGTATTGTTCACCGACCTCGCCGGCAGTGTTTGCCGACCTCTCAAGGAGCGGTAGTCCCCATGGTCTCGACGATTTTGGAGATGCGCGACATCACCAAGACGTTCCCCGGCGTGAAGGCGTTGTCGAATGTCAACCTCAGCGTCGAGGAAGGCGAAATCCACGCCGTGGTCGGCGAGAACGGCGCCGGCAAGTCGACGCTGATGAAGGTGCTGTCGGGCGTCTATCCCACAGGCACCTATGACGGCCAGATCATCTTCAACGCCCAGGAATGCCACTTCAAAGGCATCCACGACAGTGAACACAAGGGCATCGTCATCATCCACCAGGAGCTTGCCCTGGTGCCGATGCTGTCGATCGCCGAAAACATTTTCCTCGGCAACGAGCACGCCAGATACGGCGTCATCGACTGGAATGCCAACGAGGCGCGCACCAGCGCCCTGTTGAAGAAAGTGGGCCTCAAGGAGGACCCCAAGACGCTGATCACCAATATCGGTGTCGGCAAGCAGCAGCTGGTCGAGATCGCCAAGGCGCTGAGCAAGGAGGTCAAGCTGCTGATCCTCGACGAGCCGACGGCATCGCTCAGCGAAAAGGACAGCCAGGCGCTGCTTGACCTTCTGCTCGAATTCAAACGGCAAGACATGACCTCGATCCTGATCTCGCACAAGCTCAACGAGGTGAACCGGGTCGCCGACAAGGTCACCGTCATCCGCGACGGGCGTACCATCGAGACGCTGGCCAAGAAGGACATCTCGGAAGACCGCATCATCACCTCGATGGTCGGCCGCTCGCTCGACGACCGCTATCCGCCGCGCGAGCCTGACATCGGCGAGGTCGTGTTCGAAGTGAAAAACTGGTCGGTCTATCATCCGCTCCACGCCGATCGGCAGGTGATCAAGGGCATCGACATCAATGTGCGCAAGGGCGAAGTGGTCGGCATTGCCGGATTGATGGGCGCCGGCCGCACTGAATTCGCGATGAGCTTGTTCGGCCGCTCCTATGGCCGCCATATCACTGGCGAAGTGCTGCTCAAGGGCAAGCCGATCGATGTTTCCTCGGTGAGCAGGGCAGTCGAACACGGCATTGCCTACGTCACCGAGGACCGCAAGACCTTCGGTCTCAACCTCATCGACCATATCAAGCACAACATCACTCTGGCCAATCTCGGCGGCGTGTCGCGCCATGGCGTGATCGATGACCTGGGCGAGCTCTCCGTCGCCAACGACTATCGCGGGAAGACCAATATCCGCGCTTCCAGCGTCTATCAGATGACCGGCAATCTTTCCGGCGGCAACCAGCAGAAGGTGGTCCTGTCGAAATGGCTGTTCGCCGACCCGGAAGTGCTGATCCTCGACGAGCCGACGCGCGGCATCGATGTCGGCGCCAAATACGAAATCTACACGATCATCGCCCGCCTCGCCGCCGAAGGTAAGGCGATCGTGGTCATCTCGTCGGAAATGCCAGAACTGCTCGGCATCACCGACCGCATCTACGTCATGAACGAAGGCCGCATCGTCGGCGAAATGCCCGCGGTGGACGCCAGCCAAGAAAAAATAATGCGCGCCATCGTTCGGGGAGAAGGAAAAGCAGCATGAGTACAGAAAGCGCCCCCGCCCCGCAGAGCAGCGTTGCCGAAGACGTGCAGCAGCGCCCCCGTATCGCCGTCTCGGCGCTGACGACGAACCTGCGCGAATATGGCCTGATACTGGCGCTGATCGCCATCATGGTGTTCTTCCAGTTCACCACCTCCGGAACGCTGTTCAAGCCGGTGAACCTCAGCAATCTGGTGCAGCAGAACTCGTTCATCATCGTGATGGCGCTGGGCATGCTGCTGGTGATCGTCTCCGGCCACATCGATCTCAGCGTCGGCTCCGTCGCCGGCTTCATCGGCGCACTGGCGGCGATGATGATGGTCATCTGGCCGCTCGGCCCATTGAGCAATCCGCTGGTGGTGTCGATCATCTGCCTCATCGTGGGTGGCGCGATCGGCGCGGCGCAAGGCTACTGGATCGCCTATCACCGAATACCGAGCTTTATCGTCACGCTGGCCGGCATGCTGATCTTCCGCGGCATCTGCCAGGCGCTGCTGGGCGGCGGATCCTCGGTGGGACCGCTTCCCGACGGCTTCAAGGCGCTCAGCTCCGGCTTTATCCCGGATGTCATCGGGCCACTGACGCTTATCCCGCCGACGGTGAACGCGGCCGGCAAGACCATCATAGGCAGCGGACTGACGCTGCACATGACGACGATCGTGCTAGGCCTGATCGCTGTGCTGGCCTACGCCTATTTCGGGCTGAGCACACGACGCAAACGCGAACGCCATGGCTATGAGGCCGAGCCCTTTCCCCTGTTCGTCATCAAGACGCTGGTTGGCAGCGCGCTGGCACTGTTCCTGGTCTACCAGTTCGCCAGCTACAGGGGCCTGCCGGTGGTGCTGCTCGTCATGGGCGTGCTGATCTCACTGTTCGTCTTCGTCACCAAGCGCATGACCATCGGCCGCCGCATCTATGCAATGGGCGGCAACGCCAAGGCGGCGCAGCTGTCGGGTATCAAGACGGAGCGGCTCACGCTGATGGTATTCGTCAATATGGGCGTGCTGTCTGCGCTTGGCGGCCTGATCATAGCGGCGCGGCTGGGACAAGCTGTGCCGGCGGCCGGCCTCGGCAGCGAGCTCGACGTGATTGCGGCCGTGTTCATCGGCGGCGCCTCGGCGATGGGCGGTGTCGGTCAGGTCATCGGCGCGGTTGTCGGCGGCTTCATCATGGGCGTGATGAACAACGGCATGTCGATCATGGGCGTCAATGTCGACTGGCAGCAGGTGGTCAAAGGCCTGGTGCTGCTCGGTGCCGTGATCTTCGACGTGTACAACAAGAACAAGGCTTGAACAGGTTTTAGGCGAGGCAAGCAGGAGGCATACGATCGCGGCGCTGCCGGTAAACCTGCCGGCGTAAAGAAGTCCCTCAAGGACCAGGCCCGCGAGCGCAATCCGGACGAAGAGTTCAACCCGTGGCGCGGCGAGGTCCGAGCCGCGCAGGTTAAGGTTTGCCAAATGGCAGCCGGGCCAAGACAAATGAGAGAGGATCCATCATGCTGATCTCCCAGATTCTCGATGACGCCGAGACAATCCGTGTCGTTGCCCGCAACGGCGGCAAGACCCGGATCATCAATGGCGCCCGCAGCGTGTACTCGCTGGCGATGGAGGCCGCCCGCACCGGCGTCGGCCTCGTCGCGCTGATCGAGCGCAAGGGGCTTGGCGAGACGGTCGACCTCGAGGCCGCCTATAAGAAGGGCCGGCTGCTGTCGCCGATCAACCATCCAGACCCGGCGCATCTGCACCTGACCGGCACCGGGCTAACGCATCTGGGTTCGGCCGCGACACGCGATTCCATGCACAAGAAGCTCAGCGCCGACGGCGAGGAGCAGCTGACCGATTCCATGAAGATGTTTCGCATGGGGCTGGACGGCGGCAAGCCCGCGAAAGGCCAGATCGGCGTGCAGCCGGAATGGTTCTACAAGGGCAACGGCACGATGGCGGTGGCGCCAGGCGCGGCGCTCCTGTCACCGGCCTTCGCCAACGACGCCGGCGAAGAGCCTGAGGTGGCCGGCATCTACGTCATCGGCGATGATGGCGCGCCCTTCCGCGTCGGCTTCACGCTGTCGAACGAGTTTTCCGACCACGTCACCGAGCGCGTGAACTATCTCTTTCTCGCCCATTCCAAGCTGCGCAACGCTTCGTTCGGCCCGGAGATCCTGATCGGCGACCTGCCGGCTGACATCCGCGGCACCTCGCGCATCGTGCGCGACACCGAGGTGCTGTGGGAAAAGCCGTTCCTGTCCGGCGAAGCGAACATGTCCCACACCATCGCCAATCTCGAGCATCACCACTTCAAATATGCCGCCTTCCGCCAACCAGGCGACGTGCATGTGCACATGTTCGGCACGGCGACACTGTCCTTCGCCGACGGCATCAAGACCGAGCCAGGCGACGTGTTCGAGATCGAGGCCAGTGATTTCGGCCTGCCGCTGCGCAATCCGCTCGAGATCGAACAGCCGGTGAAGGTGGCGGTAAAGGCGCTTTGAAAGGGTGATCTCCCCCTCGTGGGGAGATGTCGCCAAAGGCGACAGAGGGGGGTGCCTCGCGTAAAGCGCCAACCTCCATCTGTCGCAAGAAGGTTGCATCCGGTCGAGCCGACCCCCTCTGGCCTGCCGGCCATCTCCCCCTCAAGTGGGGAGATTGCTGCTTCAATAGATATCGAAGTCGAAATACTTGGCCTGGATCTTCTTGTAGGTGCCGTCGGCAACGATCGCGTCGATGGCCGCATTGAGCTTGTCGCGTAGCGCCGTGTCTTCCAGGCGAACGGCAATGCCGGCTTGTGTCTCCGTGCCCTTGACGTCGCCGACCAGCTTGCAGCAACCCTCGCTTGCCTTCTTCAGCCAGTCCATCAGCACGAACTTGTCCGAGATCACAGCGTCAAGCCGGCCGTTCGTCAGGTCGGTGATCGCTTCTTCCTGGGTCGGGTAGAGTTTTGCCTCGGCGCCCGCCTTGCCATATTCATTCTGGGCATAGTCGGCCTGCGTGGTCGAGGCCTGCGCGCCGACCGTCTTGCCGGCAAGCGCCGCCGGTTCGGTCGAGGTGAGGTCGCCGTCCTTCGGCGCCACCAGGGCGAGCGGTGTCGTGTAGTATTTGTTGGTGAAGGAGACCTGCTTCTTGCGCTCCTCGGTGATGCTCATCGAGGCGATAATGGCGTCGAACTTCTTCGCTTGCAGGGCTGGGATGATGCCATCCCAGTCCTGGGTGACGATTTCGCACTCGACCTTCATCTGCGCACACAGCGCGTTGGCGATGTCGATATCGAAGCCTTCGACTTTGCCGTCCGAGGTGATGGTGTTGAACGGCGGATAGGCGCCCTCGGTGCCGATCTTGATCTTTTCCTGCGCCTGCGACAGCGAGCCGGCCGCCATCACCAGCATGGCAGCGCCTGCTGCCGATATGATCCATTTCGAGATCTGCATTTTCTTGGTTCCCCTTGAACGCCGCCAGCTTGACGACCAGAAAGGCAGCCAAGCATGGCGAGCCAGCGCAGGCAAGTATTTTGCCTGCGGGTAATGGGTTCAGCGCGCGGGGCGGAAATGCTTGGACAACTTCAAACCCTGCGCCTGGTAGTTGGAGCCGCGATCGGTGCCATAGAGCGCCTGCGGCCGCTTCAGCATGTGCTCGTAGACCAACCGGCCGACGATCTGGCCATGGTCGAGGATGAACGGCACTTCGTGGCTGCGCACTTCCAGCACCGCTCGGCTGCCGGTGCCACCGGACGCCGAATGGCCGAAGCCCGGATCGAAGAAGCCGGCATAGTGGACGCGGAATTCGCCGACCAGCGGATCGAAGGGCGTCATCTCGGCGGCGTAGAGCGGCGGCACATGCACCGCTTCCTGGCTCACAAGAATGTAGAATTCATCGGGGTCGAGCACCAGTTCGCCAGCGCCGCTCTTGTGGATCGGCTCCCAGAAGTCGACGACCTCCTGCGCAGCGCGCTCGTCGACATCGACGAGACCGGTGTGATGCTTGCCGCGGTAGCCGACCAGACCGCTTTGATCGCCGTTCAGGTCGATCGACAGCGCGATGCCGCCGCCGGAAATGTTGGGCGGCTCCGTCGCGACCAATATCTGCGCGCGATGCAACTGATGCAGTTCGGCTTCCGACAGCAGCGCATTGCCGGTGCGGAAACGGATCTGCGACAGTCGCGAACCGGTGCGCGCGACGATCGGGAAAGTGCGCGGGCTGACCTCGAGAAAGAGCGGACCATGATAGCCGGCGGCGATCTTGTCGAACTCGTGGCCGCGATCAGTCATGACACGGGTAAAGATGTCGAGCCGCCCGGTCGAGCTCTTGGGATTGGCCGAAGCCGAAATGTTCGCCGGCAATGCCAGGCTTTCGAGCAAGGGCACGATATAGACGCAGCCGGTCTCCAGCACCGCGCCCTCGGCCAGATTGATCTCATGCAGCTTCAGCCGGTCGAGCTTTTCCGAAACCTTGTGGTTGGGACCCGGCAGGAAGGAGGCACGCACCCGCCAGGCCTTGTCGCCGAGCCGGAGATCAAGACTGGCCGGCTGGATCTGGTCGGCGTCAAGCGCACGCGCCGACTTCAGCGCGCCGGACTGGAAGAGCGCCGAAATGTCCTGATCGGGAAGAATGCCTGTTTGCCGCAAAGCTGACTCCGCTGCAACGCTGCTGGTACAAACCTCTTAATCAAGCCGGCAATTGACGCAAGCGTGGCGCGGGTCTAAAGGGTCGTTATCCCGTGGTGATTTGGCCGGTCGGCTTGCAGCCACGTTAAACAAGTCGCTAAAGGACCGTCGGGCCGCGAGGCCGTATGGACCGGTTGCGACTTTCGCGGCCGGTTTTTTTGTGTCTGGAAGAAGAGCGATGAGCACCAACAAGCGCAACTGGAAGCCTCAAACGGCACTCGTTCACAGCGGAACGCTGCGTTCCGGTTTCGGCGAAACGTCGGAAGCGATTTACCTCACCCAGGGCTACGTCTATCAAACGGCGCAGGCCGCCGAAGCCCGTTTCAAGGGTGAGGAGCCGGGCTTCATCTATTCGCGCTACGCCAATCCGACCGTCGACATGTTCGAAAAGCGCATGTGCGCGCTCGAGGGCGCCGAGGACGCCCGCGCCACCGCCTCCGGTATGGCTGCGGTAACGGCAGCGCTTTTGTGCAGCGCCAAGGCCGGCGACCATATCGTGGCGGCCCGTGCACTGTTCGGCTCCTGCCGCTGGGTGGTCGAGACGCTGGCGCCAAGATACGGCATCGAGGCGACGCTGGTTGACGGCACCGACGTCGCCAATTGGGAAAAGGCGGTCAAGCCGAACACCAAGCTGTTCTTTCTGGAAAGCCCGACCAACCCGACGCTGGAAGTGGTCGATATCGCCGCGGTTGCCTCGCTCGCCAATTCGATCGGCGCCAGGCTGATCGTCGACAACGTCTTTGCCACGCCCTTGCAACAGAAGCCCTTGCAACTCGGCGCCCACATCGTCGTCTATTCGGCGACCAAGCACATTGACGGCCAGGGGCGCTGTCTCGGCGGCGTCATCCTGTCGGACAAGAAGTGGATCGACGAGAACCTGCATGACTATTTCCGCCACACCGGGCCCAGCCTGTCGCCCTTCAACGCCTGGACGCTGCTGAAGGGCCTGGAGACGCTACCGCTGCGCGTGCGCCAGCAGACGGAAAGCGCCGGCAAGATCGCGGATTTCCTGGCCGAGCGGCCGGAAATCGCCCGCGTCATCTATCCCGGCCGCGCCGATCACCCACAGGCTGATGTCGTAAAGAAGCAGATGTCGGGTGGCTCGACGCTGATCTGCCTGGATGTCAAAGGCGGCAAGCAGGCGGCCTTCGCCTTGCAGAACGCGCTCGATATCGTGCTGATCTCCAACAATCTCGGCGATGCCAAGAGCCTGATCACCCATCCGGCGACGACAACTCACAAGAACCTGAGCGATGAGGCGCGCGCCGAACTCGGCATCGGGCCGGGCACGCTCAGACTGTCGGTTGGCCTGGAAGACACCGAAGATCTGCTTGAGGATATCGCGCAGGCGCTGAAGGCCAAATAGCAAGCCTTTGGCTTTCAGGCGCCGGATGGCGTCTCTTCCAGCTTGGCCGCCTTGGTGCCGATGGTCATCGCATTGCCGCGCCACTCGACGGCACCGCCGAGCCAGCCGCGCGCCCACATCGCAGGCAGGATCAGGTCGCGCGTTACCATCGCCGCGACCATGCGTGGCGACAGGCACCAGCCCTTTGACCAGGCCAGGACGCACTCGGGAAGGTAGAAGGCCGCCAGCACGGCAATGGCGGTTGCCCAGGGGCTGATGCCGGCGCTTGCCGCCGCAATCAGCGCCAGCACCAGCGGCACCACCGCGCCAGTCAGGATTTCAGGCGCGAAGAACAGCGGAAAGGTGACGCGGCGCAGGCGCGCCCAACGGGCCTGGCGCGACCAGATCTCGCCAAATGTGCGCCGGCCGAGCGGCTGCTCGAAAGGCGCGGCGACGAGATTGACGCGCAGGCCGAGGCCATTGACCAGCTTGGTCGCGGCGGCGTCCTCGGCGATCTCGGCGGCCAGCGCGCGAATGCCGCCATTGGCATCGAGGATCGGCTTGTTCCAGAGCATGCTCTTGCCTTGGGCAAAGCCAAGGCCAAGCGCCTCGCCCGCATATTGCCAGCGCGCCTGCAGCGTGTTGAGGAAAGCGCATTCGACTTCAGCCCAGAAGCCGGCCGGTCGCGAGCCGATTGGCGTCGAGCAGACAAGGCCGGTATTGGGTCGCCATGCAGCCATCAGGTGCTGGACGTAGTCTCTCGGCATCAGCACGTTGGAATCGGCCAGGACAACCCAGTCGTGCCGCGCCGCTTCCCAGCCCTTGACGCAATTGTTGAGCTTCGGATTGGCGCTGATACGGTCGTCGCCGACCAGCAGCCGGGCCGGCACCTTGGGAAACCGGGCAATCGCCCTGTTTATCAGCCTGACCACTGGATCGTCGGCATGGGCAACACAGAAGATCAGCTCGTAACGCGGCCAGTTGAGCGAGAAGGCGCGCTCCAGCGTCTCGAGGGTGAACGGCTCAACGCCACGCGACGGCACGACGATCGACACCGGCCGCGGCTTGCCGGCCGGCGGCGCCATAGCGCGGCGCCGTTTCAGACGCGAAGCCGCAAGCACGATGCTGGCGAGATTTGAGAGGATGAGAGCAATTGAAAGCGTGGCGACTACGAGAGTGAGTTCCATCGAGATCCGGTAACTCCAGGAAAGCCGCCCACCAGAACAATCTAGGGGCATGACGACAGATCTCAACAGTTCGACGGAGCGCCCGAGTCGCGCAGCATTGATCGGCACACACCATCATTGACCATCGTCACGTGTCACTTAAATGACATTCTTTGCCGGCACCTGCCCTGCAGACCGCGACGATAGGACGCGCACCGTTGACCGGCCATCACGGAGCGCCGAAAGTTACCGGATTGTATTGGAGCCGCTTATGTACAGCGCCGTCACGCGCAACATCGAAGTGCAGGTCAGGCCGTTCTATCTGGAGGATCGCTCGGATCCGTCCGAGAACCGCTATGTCTGGGGCTATCAGATAACGATCGACAATCAATCGGACGATTCCGTCCAGCTGTTGTCGCGCTATTGGCACATCACCGATGGCACTGGCCGGGTCGAAGAGGTACGCGGCCCTGGCGTCGTCGGCGACCAGCCCGAACTCAATCCCGGCGACAGCTACCAGTACACGTCCGGCTGCCCACTCTCGACACCGTCCGGCATCATGGTCGGGCACTACACGATGCGCAACAAGCGGGGCGAGACGTTCGACATCGCCATCCCCGCATTTTCACTCGACCTGCCGGGGACGCGGCGGACGGTGAATTAATTTGCCTCACCGGCCGCAAGGCAGCCGGCGAGGCGTGTTTTTCTCTACTGCGCCGCAAACTCCGCCGGGTCGAAGTCATATTGCTTCGAGCAGAATTCGCAGGCGACGTGGATGCCGCCGTCCTCTGTGCTGTCCTTGATCTCCTGGGCGGAAAAACCCTCGAGGATGCCGCGGATCTTGTCCCGGGAGCACGAGCACAGGTCGGCGACCGGTACGCCGCCGAAAACGCGCACGCCGTGCTCGTGGAACAACCTGTAGAGCAGCCGCTCGGCGCCGATCGTCGGATCGATCAGTTCGGTCGGCTCGATGGTGCCGAGCAGCGCCAGCAACTCGTGCCAGGAATTGTCGGCCGGATCGTGGATCTCCTCGCGCGGATCGCCATCGCCGCCCGGCAGATCCGGCACGCGCATGCGCTCGGGCGACTGCGGCAGGAACTGCGCCAGGATGCCACCGGCGCGCCACTGCTCGCGGGTGCCGCCCAGGCCGGGCGTCAATAGCTTGGCCACCGACAGCCTGAGATCGGTCGGAATCTGCTCCGACTGACGGAAATAGGTGCGCGCCGCATCTTCCAGCGTCTCGCCGTCGAGTTGGACGATACCCTGATAGCGCTGCGTGTGGGCGCCCTGATCGATGGTCAGCGCCAGCACGCCCGTGCCGAGCATAGTCTGCTGGGACGTTTCGCCCGCCGCGACCAGCGCCTCCAGCCGGTCGGCATCGAAACGCGCATAGGCGCGCAGCGCCGAGGGCGTGGAAAAATCCGCGACCAGCATGTCGACAGGCCCGTCGGTGCGGGTCTGCAGGATGAACTTGCCCTCGAATTTGAGCGAGGTGCCGAGCAGCACCGTCAGCACGCACGCCTCCGCCAGCAGCCGCGCGACCGGCTCGGGATAATCGTGGCGACTGAGGATGGCATCGAGCATCGGCCCGAGTTGGACGGTGCGGCCGCGCACGTCGAGCGGGCCGACTTCGAAGGGCACGACATGATCGTCGCCGGCGTAGCCGAATTCGCCGAGTTTGGGGTGATGTTCAGTCACTCGATAGGTTTCCAACATAACAAAGCTCCAGGGCGCGGCCATGCCGCCCTCTCGGGAGCATGCGTCGAAACGCGCTTGATTTGCGTGATGCGGCGCAAATAGGCATCACGCGCCCGGAGATCAAGCTCCCAGAGATCAAGCGCCGAGGCACCAGGCGAGCACGGCCTTCTGGGCATGGAGCCGGTTCTCCGCCTCGTCGAAGACCACCGAGTGTGGCCCGTCGATGACCTCGTCGGTCACCTCCTCGCCGCGATGCGCCGGCAGGCAGTGCATGAACAGCGCGTCCGGCTTGGCCCTGGCCATCAGCTTGGCATTGACCTGGTAGGGCGAGAACACGTTGTGGCCACGGGCGCGATGCTCCTGGCCCATCGACACCCAGCAATCGGTGACGATGCAGTCGGCCTGGTCGACGGCTTCCTCGGGCGAGCGGGTGAAGTGCAGCTTGCCGCCATGCGCCTGCGACCAGTCGATATGCTTTTGTGCCGGTTCGCTGCCCTCGGGGACGGCGACGTTGAGATTGAAGCGGAAGCGCGCAGAGGCCTCGAGCAGCGAATGCAGCACATTGTTGCCGTCGCCGGTCCAGGCGATGGTCTTGCCGGCGACCGGACCGCGATGTTCCTCGAAGGTCATGATATCGGCCATCAGCTGGCAGGGATGGGTATCGTCGGTCAGTCCGTTGATCACCGGAACGGTAGCGTTCTCGGTCAGCTCCAGCAGCCGCTCATGCGACGTGGTGCGGATCATGATCGCGTCGACATAACGCGACAACACCTTGGCGGTGTCGGCAATGGTCTCGGAACGGCCGAGCTGCATCTCGGTGCCGGTCAGCATGATGGTCTCGCCGCCAAGCTGGCGCATGCCGACGTCGAAGGAGACGCGCGTGCGCGTCGACGGCTTGTCGAAGATCATCGCCAGCACCTTGCCTTCGAGCGGCTTGGTGCGCTCGCCAGCCTTGAGGCGGGCCTTTCGCACCACCGCATCGTCCAGCATCAGGCGCAGATCGCCTTCTGAGACAGCGGAAAGATCGGTGAAATGGCGAACTGACATCAGCAATGGTTCCGGGATTACTTCGCGGCGGCGGGGGGGCTCGCCGCCCCCAGGCCCGTGGCGCCGGCGCGGCTGCGGGTGGGGGGGGGGGGGATGTCGGCGTCGGTGACGGTTAGCGGCGGCAACAGGCGAATGACGTTGTCACCGGCCGGAACCGCCAGCAGGTGCTGGTCACGCAATGCCAAGTTCACCTTGGTGTTGGGCATGGCGCATTTGAGGCCGAGCATCAGCCCGGTACCCCTGATGTCCTCGATGACCTCGGGAAACTCGTCGGCGACCGACGCGAGCCCCTGCTTCATCAGCAGCGCCTTGCGCTGGACGTCCTCGAGGAAGCCCTCTTCCAGCACCACGTCGAGCACGGCGTTGCCGACCGCCATGGCCAGTGGATTGCCGCCGAACGTGGTGCCATGCACGCCTGCGGTCATGCCGACGGCCGCTTCGTCGGTTGCAAGGCAGGCGCCCATCGGGAAGCCACCGCCAATGCCCTTGGCGATCGCCATGATATCGGGGGTGACACCGGCCCATTCATGCGCGAACAGCTTGCCGGTACGGCCAATGCCGCACTGAACCTCGTCGAAGATCAAGAGCAGCCCGTGTTGCTCACACAATTGCCGCAGCCGCTTCAGCGATTGCGTCGGCACCTGCCTGATGCCGCCCTCGCCCTGCACCGGTTCGATCAGGATCGCCGCCGTCTCCGGCGTGATCGCCTTTTCGGCGGCGTCGATGTCATCGAAGCCGACCTGGTCGAAGCCTTCGACCTTGGGTCCGAAACCTTCAAGGTACTTGTATTGACCACCCGCCGCGATGGTCGCCAGGGTGCGGCCGTGGAAGGCGCCTTCGAAGGTGATGACGCGAAAGCGCCCGGGGTGTCCGTTGACGAAATGGTAGCGCCGCGCCGTCTTGATCGCGCATTCGAGCGCCTCGGCGCCGGAATTGGTGAAGAACACCTTGTCGGCGAAGGTGGCGTCGACCAGCCGCTCGCCCAGCCGGCTCTGCCCCGGAATCTCGTAGAGGTTGGAGACATGCCACAGCTTGGCTGCCTGTTCGGTGAGTGCGGCGACCAGATGCGGATGGCTGTGGCCCAGCGAATTGACGGCGATGCCGCCAGCGAAATCGAGATATCGCTCGCCCTTGTCGGTAACCAGCCAAGTGCCTTCCCCATGGTCGAAGGCCAGGGGTGCTCGAGCAAAGGTCTCGTAAAGCGCCGAACCGCTCATTATATGCGTCTCCGGTACCGGAAAATCAAAAAAGCCGCCAAAGCGGCGGCTTGTGCGGCTTATCGTGTTTTTCGGCCATGAAGTCAACGAAAACGTCGCGTAGTGGCGCGCGGCAAGCCCTCTGACGAGACGCCGGCTCATAAGCGACCGGGCAAGTTGGGGAAAACCGAAAAAACCGATTCGTGTTGCACTTGGGACTCTTGTCACCGAGTCAGCGCATAAGGTAATTGTAGTCGAGAAATAACTAGATTTCGTGCGGCGGACCTAATCACCAGATATATGTGGTGTCTGCCCCGGTAAATGTTGCCGGGTCGGGAGTGGATTCCGATTGCCGCACGCTTAGCAGGAGCGCGGTCTCATGAACTGGACTGACGAGCGGGTAGAACTTCTCAGGAAATTGTGGTCGGAGGGTCTGAGCGCAAGCCAGATTGCCGCGCAGCTTGGAGGGGTCAGCCGCAACGCGGTCATCGGCAAGGTGCACCGGCTGAAACTGTCGGGCCGCGGCCGTTCGACCGCCACCCCGGCACGCCAAAAGAAGGCGACGCAAGGGGCGACGGTTCAGAAATCGGTGTCGCGCGCAGCAACTGCCGTGCGTCACGTCACGACGTCGATCGGCGCGACGGCCCTGCAGACGCAGTTCGACGCCGAACCGGTGGCGCGCCACTACATCCGCCCGGTCGAGAATGTCGTGTTGCCGATCTCGCGGCATCTACAACTCGTCGAGCTGACCGAGCGGACCTGCAAATGGCCGAACGGTGATCCGCTTTCCGAGGACTTCCATTTCTGCGGCAACGAGGCCGCCGAAACCGGTCCCTACTGCAAGTATCACGCCCGCGTGGCGTTCCAGCCGGCATCGGAGCGGCGGCGGAGTCGCTGAGCGAATAGCGAATAGCGAATAGCGAATAGCGAATAGCGAATAGCGAATAGCGAATAGCGAATAGCGAATAGAAACGGCTGGCTTTTGTGACAGGAAGCAAGCCGTTTTTTGTGCTACTCCCTATTCGCTATTCGCTATTCGCTCTCTTTCACAGCCACCCATTCTTGCGAAATCGCCAGTAGAGGAACGTGCAGATCAGCGCGATCGTGGCCAGCACCATCGGGTAGCCGTATTCCATCTTCAGTTCCGGCATATCGCTGAAATTCATGCCGTAGATGCCGGCGAATGCCGTCGGCACCGCCAGGATGGCTGCCCAGGAGGCGAGCTTCTTGGAGATCGCCGTTTCCTGGCTCTGGCCGACCAGCAGGCTGGCTTCGAAGGCGAACGCCAGCACCTCGCGCAGGCTGTCGATCTTCTCCTGAACGGTGCGAATGTGATCGGTGACGTCGCGAAACAGCGGGTGCATGGCTGTATGAATTTGCGGCAGCTCGGCACTGGTCAGCCGACGGCAGACTTCGACCAGCGGCAGCGCTGCATTGCGCAGGCGCAAAAGATCGCGGCGCAGCATATAGAGCCGCTCGATGTCGGGACCGGTCATCGGCTTCAGCAGAACCCTGTCCTCGATCACTTCGACCTCGTCCTCGATCTGCTCGAGCACCGGCATGTAATTGTCGACGATGAAATCGAGAATGGCGTAGAGGACGAAATCCTCTCCCTTGGCCAGCGAATGCGGGCAGCTTTCCCAGTGCTGACGAACGGCGGCATAGGACGTCGAGGGGCCGTGCCTGACGCTGACAATATAGCCGCTGCCGACGAACAAATGGGTCTCGCCGAAGGTGACCCGGCCGTCGATCAGCTGCGCGGTGCGGGCGACGATGAACAAGGCATCGCCATATTGCTCGATCTTCGGCCGCTGGTGCGGGTGCTCGGCATCCTCGATCGCCAGCTCATGCAGGTGAAATTGCGCCTGGACGCGCAGCAGCAGGTTGCGATCGGGCTCGAGCAGGCCAATCCAGACGACATGACCGGATTTCTTTGCCCATTCGCCGGCTTCCTCGATAGGAATGTCGGCAATGCGACGTCCGGCCGTGTAGACGCCGCAAGCGATAATGCCGGAAGCCGACGCAGCCTCCGGGATCAGGTTCCGAACGTTTTCCATCACGACCTCCCGAAACAATCCACGGACGCGGATAGAGGCAAAGCCCGGAAAGCTTAGCTTAATTCGTGTGCCGGTTCGAGAGGCGGCCGTTCACTTCCCCGGCAGCGTCTCGGAAAGGCCTATCTTGTCGGTCTTGTCGCCCTTGGGCCGCTCAGCCGGCAACTGCTCGCCTGTGACGGTATAGTAGATGGTCTCGGCGATGTTGGTGGCGTGATCACCGATACGCTCGATGTTCTTGGCGCAGAACAGCAGATGCGTGCAAGGCGTGATGTTGCGCGGGTCTTCCATCATGTAGGTGAGCAACTCACGAAACAGGGACGTGTACATAGCGTCGATCTGGTCGTCGCGGTCGCGAACGAAGCCAATTTTCTCCACGGACCGCGATGCGTAGACATCGAGCACTTCCTTGAGCTGGGCCAGCGCAAGGTTGGCCAGGGCCTCAAGGCCGCGGAACAGGCTGGTCGGCTGGCGTCCGTCGGTGACGGCGACCACCCGCTTGGCGACGTTCTTGGCGAGGTCGCCAACCCGTTCGAGGTCGGCGGAGATGCGAATGGTCCCGACGATCTCGCGCAAATCCGTCGCCATCGGCTGACGCCTGGCAATGATGATGATCGCCTTATCGTCGATTTCGCGTTGCCCTTCATCCAGCACGGCATCGTCGCGGATAACCTTCTCGGCCAGGCTAGGATCGGCATTGACCAACGCGGCGATCGCTTGCTCGACCATGCGCTCGGCATGGCCACCCATCGCAGCGATGCGCTTCGACAGATATTTCAGCTCGTCGTCATAGGCGCTGACGATGTGCACGGACTGCATGGCAATATGCCTTCCCACGGGGTGCTTTTTGAGTCGTTTCCTCGAATCCCCGCTGATACGCTAGCCGGATGACAGAAAAAAGAAACCGTCCCCTCGAAAACTAGGGCGATATCAATGCGTCGGCAAATGAACCGTGAAGGCGGCGCCCTTGCCGACCTCGGACTTGATCGAAAGCCTGGCGTTGTGGCGCGTCAGGATATGCTTGACGATCGATAGGCCGAGGCCGGTGCCCTTCTGGGTCCGGCTGGTCTCGACATCGACGCGATAGAAGCGTTCGGTGATGCGCGGAATGTGCTCCTCGGGAATGCCGGGGCCAAAATCCCTGATGGTCACGTCGATGCCGGGCTCCGAGCCGGCATCGCTGTGCGCGATCGACACCGTGACGCGCCCGCCCGACTGCCCGTATTTGCAGGCGTTTTCCAGGAGGTTCTCGAAAACCTGGAAGAGCTCGTCGCGATCGCCGGGTACATCCAGCGGCCCATCGGCATAATCCCGCTCGATGGCAACGCCGTTTTCCTTGGCCAGCGGTCCGAGTGAATCGATGACGCTGTCGACTGTCTCGCGCAGATCGACCTCGGTTCCAGGCTTCAGATAAGGCTTCATTTCGAGCCGCGACAACGACAACAAGTCGTCGATCAGACGCGCCATGCGACCGGTCTGGCTCTGCATGATCTGCAGGAACTGATCGCGCGCCGCCGGGTCGTTGCGGGCCGGCCCGCGCAGCGTTTCGATGAAGCCGGCGATGGAGGCGAGCGGCGTGCGCAGTTCGTGGCTGGCGTTGGCGATGAAGTCGGCGCGCATGCGGTCTATCCTGCGCGTTTCGCTCTGGTCCTTGAACACCAGCACATACAGATCGGTGGCGTGACCGACCGAGGATGCGCTCACCCGGTAAGCCCGTTCGACCGGCAGCTTCTCGTTGTAGTCGACGACATCGGAGGCGACATCACCCGATAGCACGCCATCCAGCAGAGCCTGCATTTCCGGCGCCCGGAACTTCAACGACAGCGACATGCCCGGCGCGATCCCGCCGAAGGCGGCGAAGGCGGCGGCATTGGCATGGACGATGGTGGCGGTCCGGTCGAAGATGATCAGCGGATCGGCGACGGCGGCCGCCAGATATTCACCGGAGAGCCGCTGCAAGCCGGTGGCCTCGATGGCGGAGCCGCTCTCGGTGGACCGGCGCGTGCCGGCGGCCGGCAGCATTGCCGCAGCAAGCAGCATCAGCAGTGCCGCGAGGACGACATAGGCTGAAATCGCGGCCAAGGCATAAACAGCGACAACCGCAACGACACCGGCCGCAAGCAGCCAGCGGCTGTTCCACAGCCGGGTGGCTACGGTTTGCGCGATGCTTCTCTGCTCTGCGTCCAGGTCAGCCATCTCTCGCGCGCCCGCACCCCATGCCTTCGCCCCCGATTGTAGGGCGACGGAACCTTCCGCTGGACCGGTCCAGCGCATGACCCAAAATCGGAGATCGATTTTCTGAAAGGATCATGCGCAAATCAAAAGTGCTACAGCGTCCTTTGCCCGTCCAAAGCGGGCGCGGCGCTGCAGCACTCCCAATAGCATGAGTCCGGAAGCTGGAAAGGGTTCGTCTCGATGAAAAAAGCCAAGGAAGTTTCAGCTGCACCGACTTCGGGGCCGCTGAAGATCAGGGTCGATGGTAAGGAACGGGCGTTCGACATCGAAAACCCCACCCTTCCCGACTGGGTCGAGGACAACAAGCTGACCGCCGGCGGCTATCCCTACGACAGGAAGATGAAGAGCGAGGAGTATGACGAGACGCTCGAGAAGTTGCAGATCGAGCTGGTCAAGGCGCAGGCGTGGCTGCAGTCGACCGGCAAACGGGTGATGGCGCTGTTCGAGGGCCGCGACGCCGCAGGCAAAGGCGGCACGATCTTCGTGGTGCGCCAGTACCTCAACCCGCGCACGGCACGCAACGTGGCGCTGACCAAGCCTACCCCGACCGAGATGGGGCAATGGTACTTCCAGCGCTATGTCGATCATTTCCCGACATCTGGCGAATTCGTCACCTTCGATCGATCCTGGTACAACCGCGCCGGCGTCGAGCCGGTGATGGGTTTCTGTACGCCGCAGCAGCACGAGCAGTTTCTTGACGAGACGCCGCATTTCGAACGAATGATCTCCAACGAGGGCATCCACTTCTTCAAATTCTGGCTCAACATCGGCCGGGAAACGCAGCTGGAGCGCTTCCACGATCGCCGCTTCAGCCCACTGAAGAGCTGGAAGTTTTCACCGATCGACGTTGCCGGCATCACCAAGTGGGACGATTACACCGAGGTGCGCGATACCATGTTCGAGCGCACCCACAAGGAGTTCGCGCCGTGGATCATCGTGCGGGCCAATGACAAGCGGCGCGCGCGGCTGGCGGTCATGCGGCGCATCCTGATGTCGCTGCCCTATGACGGGCGCGACCTCGACGTGATCGGCAAGGAGGACAAGAAGCTCATCGGCGAAGGGCCGTCGTTCCTGGGCAAGCAGGATTGACTTTTTGCGCCGCGCAGCCAGGGGCACGCGGCGATGCTTTTCTCCTCGTTTGTCCTAAAGCGCATCGCGTCGAAGCGGATTCATGCGCCGCGCTTTAGATCTTTGTTTCCATGCATGTCGTGTCTCAAAACGGGGCCACTTTTGAGCGACATGCATTAGGCTGCCAGCCAGGCGATGCGCTGCAATCGCCGCAGCGTGGTGTCGTCCTGCAGCGCCTGCTGGAAAAGCGAAATCTCCTGGTCGATACGGTCGCATAGTACCTGCGTGTTCCCCTTCAGCAGGCCGCGCGTCTGCAGCAGGGCGGCGACCGGCTTCTTGACAAGCTGCCTTGCCCGGCCGAGCGCCGCTTCCTCGACGCTGCCGCCCGGCACGATCTCCGCGACGAGGCCGAGCGCCCTGGCATCTGCGGCGCGAAGCGTATCGCCGAGGCAGAAGAAGCGGAAAGCACCGGCGTAGCCAAGCTTCTGCGGCGCCAGAATGCTGGTCGCCGCATCCGGCACCAGGCCAAAATCGACGAATGGCACCCGGAACGTGCTTTCATCAGACGCGATCACCATGTCGCAATGGAACAGGATGGTGCAGCCGACCCCGACGGCATCGCCGTCGACGCAGGCAAGGATGGGCTTTGGAAATGTCGCCAGCGTGCGGAACAGATCGGTGACGGCGGCGATCAGTTTCTGGTGTTTGCTGGCGTCGAGGAATTCGGAGAAGTCGCCGCCGAGACAGAAGCAGCCTGCCAGGCCACGCAGTACGACGACGCGCACCTCCTCATTGTCGGCGGCTTCATGGAAAGTCTTTGCCAGGCTCTCATAGGCTCTCCTGTCCAGCACCGGCCGGCTGTCACTCGATGACACGGTGACCACCAGCGTGTGGTTGCGAAGTTCAGGTTGCGGATGTGTGCTCATGATTGTCTCCGATCTCATGACGCACGCCTTTGCCCGAGCATGTCGGGGTATCCCCTGGTCAGCACCGGAGCAAAATGATTGCGGCGCGAACGCACCACGTCGAGCGTGTGCGCGTTGAAGGTCAGCAAGGTGGCTACGACCTGCTGGTTGCCATAGGTGCGCTGATAGCCCAGCGGGGTTGCCAGGAAATGCAGTTGCAATGCACGCAGCACCCACATCGGCTCGAACTCGATGATCACCTTGTCGACGCCGCGCTTCAGCCCCCACTCGACGAAGCCGGCGATCAATTCGGTGCCGACGGTTGAAACGCCGCGGCGGCCATCGCGGAAACCGGGAGCCACCGCATAGCGGGTCAATTCCCAGATGTTTGGGCCCGATGGCGGCGTTCCCTCGGAAAGGTCGGTCAAAACCTCGGTCAACAGATGTGGCCGCGTGGTCGGCAACATCCTTTGATAGCCTGCGACTTCGTTACCTCTGACGACGATCTGATGGACGGCCTCGTCATGATCGAACTGGTCGCGTTCGAGTCCGTCGGGGCGCCTAAGATCATCCCACCCCATCTCTTCGACGAATATCTTGTAGCGCAGCCGATGAACAGCCTCCCAAAGCTCGGGACGTTCCATCAATTCCTGGGTTGTAAGAGAAAAAAGCATTTCCGCCGTCTCCTGTGTTCAGAGGAAGATACGGCCGTGCTTCGATGAGAAAATTGCGTGATCGCGTAGGCAAGAATTTCCAGGCCGGCACGGCCGACCTAGCTAATATAGCCGCGCCTTATCGCTTCCGCGACGGCCTGGACCCGGTTGACGGCACCGAGTTTGCTTTTGGCGTTAAGAAGGTGTTTCTCCGAGGTGTGCTCGGAGATGCCGAGGATTTGCGAAATCTCCCATTCGGACTTGCCGACGGCGGCCCATTGCAGGCATTCGCGCTCGCGCGGCGTCAGCACGATATGATCGACGGTCTTGCTCGCCATGGTGTGGAGTTGCATGGCGCGGCCAACCGCGTAGGTCGACACCAGCGACACCTGGCCAAACTCGGCAGCGGACAATTCCACGGCCTCGCCGCCCAGCGACACCATGACGATCTGGCCGTCGAGCGTGATCAGCGGGAAGGCCAGTCCATCGCGCAGTTTGAAGGCACCGGCATCGCCCATCACCTCGCCGCTGCTCTTGTTTATCTGAATGCTCTGCGAGGCGTCGCGCCACTGGAAGGGCGCCTGCAACTGTTTCATATGGCTGACGACCGGGTCGTGATCGACATAGTTGCGCGCGACGTAGCGCTCCAGCCACTCGCCAGGCCAATCGCAGAGAAGCACATGCTGCTTTTGCTGGCCGGCCGGCGTGCCCGGCTGCGGGACGGTTCCCGCCATCAGTGCGGTGAGACCGAAATCCGACGTTATACCCAGCAGCGTTTCGCAGACTGCTGCCGCCGTTGCGGCGTGCTGCAGTTGGTCTATGAATTCCAGCGTGCGATCGAACTGACTCATCGCAACATCAACCCCATGTTGCCTCATGCATTGCAGCCGATGATGCGTGCCTGATTTACACTTTGCCACCGACCACGGATTGCAACCGCATGCTTATTCTGTGGCTTCGACCCTGATCTTCCCACCAAGGCGGCCAAAGCTGATTTGCAAACCGGCTAATTCATATCCTGAAATCGGCGTGTTCAAAATCAAAAACCATTGTGCCTGTCCCATTTTCATACGAAAACCGGTGCGAGCACGACCGTGGCGGAGTTTTATCTTGGCGTTCCAGTGGAGGTCCTTCGCCCTTGCGATGATGATCGGATTGCTGTCGTTCGCCGTTGGCGCGCGCGCCGCGGCGCCTCAAGTTCCGGTTCTATGGGATGCCAAGGAGCGACTGCCCAAGCCAGACCTTTCGGCGCTGCCCCGGCTGAGATTCCTGACGACCACGGATTTCCCGCCCTTCAATTTCCTCGATGGCTCGGGAAAGCTGTCCGGGTTCCATATCGATCTGGCACGCGCCATCTGCGCCGAGCTTGGCATTGTCGAGAAATGCCAGATCCAGGCCTTGCCCTGGGCCGAGCTGGAAGGCGCACTGCAGAAGGGTGAAGGCGAGGCGATCATCGCCGGCATCGCCGCAACGCCGGAATCGCGCGCGACCTATGCCTTCTCGCGCTCCTATCTACAGTTTCCGGCGCGATTCATCATGCCGAAGAGCAAGGCGCTGGCCGAACCTATCTTTGCCAAATTGCGCGACAAGCGTGTCGGCGTGGTCGCCGGCTCAGCGCATGAGCGCATGCTGCGCGACTATTTCAACACCGTTCAGATCGTCCCCTTCGACAGGCCGGAAGACCTCTATGCCGACCTCAAGACCGGCAAGCTCGACGCCGCCTTCGGCGACGGCATGCGCCTGGCCTTCTGGCTGGGCGGCTCGGATGCGGCGAGCTGCTGCCGCTTTGCCGGCGGTCCCTACCTGGCGCCCGAATATCTGGGCTCGGGCATGGCCATCGCCACCCGGGCTGACGATCCGGCACTGGCCGCCGCGCTCGACTACGCGCTGCAGGAGATTTCGATGAAAGGCACGTTCGCCGAATTTTATTTGCGCTATTTCCCGGTCAGTTTTTTCTGATCCGGTCCCCGTCAGATTTTGCTAGGACGCTGCTGATATTCAGGTGAGCGTACGCAGCCGCGCCTTGGCGGCGCGGCCGATCGCAGCCACCGTCAGCGTGTCGAGATCGAGCTCACGCCGGATCAGCTGCAACACCCGCACTTCCTCCATGCGCATTTCAAGATCGACGGCGGCCACCTCGAAGGCGGCGGCATAGGCAGTGTCGCGCAAGCGCTCGGGCAGGGCCTCGGCGACTTCTGCCAGAACGCCTTCCAGCCCATCCTTTTCGTGCAGGCGCTTCTGGCAGGCCTGGGCGACACTGACCAGCCGGTCGTGATTGAAATCCTCGAATACCGGCCAGGAGCGGACAACGTCGCCGATCCTGGCCAGTTCGACATCGGTCATGTCACGATCGGAGGCCGAGGTGATGACCATCAGGTAGATCAGGGCTTCATGCGGCGTCGGCAATTTTTTCTCCTTCAACCGGGACTCGAACGTAGGAATGCACAATCTGCATCGCAAGGAAAAAGCGCCGCACGCGTTGACGCTCCGGCAATGCACGCCTAGAGACCGGATTGAACAACCCCTGCTCCGGCCCCCGCCTTAAATGACTTGGGCCGGTGGACAATTTGGATAAAGTGACATGGCGGGATCAAACATCATCGATCTCAATCCCGAGGTGCTGGCGGCCGCGACCGAGAGCAAGGCGTGGCCGTTCGAGGAAGCCAAAAAGATAATCGAACGCTACAAAGACGCCGACTTTCCCCAAACGATCCTGTTTGAGACAGGCTACGGACCGTCCGGCCTGCCGCATATCGGCACATTCGGCGAGGTGGCGCGGACGTCGATGGTGCGCCATGCCTTCCGTGTCCTGACGCAGGATAAGGTTGCGACCAAGTTGCTGTGCTTTTCAGACGATATGGACGGCATGCGCAAGATACCCGACAGCGTGCCGGACCGCGCCGCACTCGAGCCGCATCTGCACAAGCCGCTGTCGTCGGTTCCCAATCCGTTCGGCGGCGACTATGCCAGCTTCGCCGACCACAACAACGCGATGCTTTGCCGCTTCCTCGACACGTTCGGCTTCGACTACGAGTTCGCCAGCGCGACGCAATATTACAAGTCCGGGCGTTTCGACGCGATGCTGCTGCGCGCTGCCGAACGCTATGACCAGATCATGGCGGTGATGCTGCCGACGCTCGGCCCTGAGCGCCAGGCGACCTACAGCCCGTTCCTGCCGATTTCACCGAAGAGCGGCCGCGTGCTTTACGTGCAGATGAAGCATGTCGACGCCAAGGCCGGCACCATAACCTTTGACGACGAAGGCACCGAGACCACGCTTTCGATCACCGGCGGCCGCGTGAAGCTGCAGTGGAAGCCGGATTTCGGCATGCGCTGGGCAGCGCTTGGCGTCGATTTCGAGATGTTCGGCAAGGACCACCAGACCAATGCGGTGGTGTACGACCGCATCTGCAACATACTGGGCGGACGGGCTCCGGAGCACTTCGTCTACGAACTGTTCCTCGACGAGAACGGCCAGAAGATCTCGAAGTCGAAGGGCAACGGGCTGACCATCGACGATTGGCTGACCTATGCGCCGACCGAAAGCCTCGGGCTCTACATGTACCAGCGGCCGCGGCAGGCCAAGAAACTGTATTTCGATGTCATCCCGCGCGCCGTGGACGAGTACTACACCTTCCTTGCCGCGTATCCACGGCAGGACTGGAAGGAGCGGCTGGGTAACCCTGTCTGGCATATGCATGACGGCAACCCGCCCGCCATCGACATGCCGGTGCCGTTCTCGCTGCTGCTCAACCTGGTCAGCGCCTCCAACGCGCAGAACAAGGATGTGCTGTGGGGCTTCATTTTACGCCACACGCAAGGCGTGACGCCGGAGACGCATCCCGAGCTCGACCAGCTGGTCGGCCACGCGATCCGCTATTTCGACGACTTCGTGAAGCCGACGAAAACCTTCCGTCCGGCCGACGAAGTCGAGCGCGAGGCATTGCAAGCTCTCGACGCGGCGCTCGGCGCGCTGCCGGATGACGCCAATGGCGAAGCGATCCAGAACGCATCGCTCAACGTCGCACGCAGGATCGAACGCTATCAGGATCATTCCAAGCAAAGCCCGGAAGGCGGCCCCGGCGTCTCTGGTGCCTTTTTCCAGATGATCTACCAGGTGCTGATCGGCCAGGAGCGCGGTCCGCGCTTCGGATCGTTCGCAGCACTCTATGGCATTGCCGAAACGCGGGCGCTTATTGAGCGGGCGCTGGCTGGTCAGCTGGCTTGAGAACGCCGTCCACCTCTTCCAGGATCGAACTCGGCGCCTGAGGCGCCGGGCTTGGCGCGGCCGGCATTGCCGGCATGCCGGACAGATCGGGAGCCGATCCGAAAATGCCCTTCTTCGCCGTGCGTGCCTTGTCGCCGGCCTCGACATAGGGTCCACCGTTGGCGGCGCGCGCCCAGCCGTTTTCGACCAGCCATCGACCGACATCCTGCTTGCCGATCCGGCATTCGGCGGCGATCAGGTCGCGACCACCGTCGGGCGGTACGCTGCAAACCACCGCACGGCCGCGCAGGAAGGCACGGAACGCCGTCCGCGCCCGGACGCCGCATGGCCAGGATTTGCCGTCATCACTGCAAACCTCGTCCTGACTGACGATGTCGATGCCGGAAACCGCGATCGAGTAACCCTTCGCTTCGATCCGGCCGGCGGCCGGCGCGACCGGCTGGAACAGCTTTGTGCCGTTCCAGTCGTCGGGCATTTTCGGTTTGGGCGGCACGGCCAGGGCCAGCTTGCTCAGCGGCTCGCGCGGCTCGACCCGTTCCAGTTCCTCGGCGGCACGCTGAGGCGGTGCAACGAGCTCGGGATCGATCGCCCTCGAATGCGGCGCAAGCTTCGGCGGCTGTGGATCTGAAATGGCCGAAGTGGCCGGCTCGTCGGGCACCGTCTCGGCGCCTTGCTGCGAAATCGTGTCGGCGCCCGCATCAAGCTGGTCCAGCACGACAACGCTGTCGCTTCCTTTCAGCGTGCGGCCGCCCGTGACGACCATGGTCGCCATCACCGGGACCATCAGAACCGAAAGGGCAACATGAAGGAGACGCACCAGCCGACCTACTGGCTTGCCCATACGATCCGCGCCACCCATTCGACATCGCGCATGGGAATATCGCGGTCGGGATGATCGGGATTGAGCGAGACCAGCGCAATCGACTTGACGGTCTGGCGCTCCAGCACCTTGGCCATGACCTCGCCGGCGGTGGTCTTGACGACGACGCGATCGCCCTTGCGGGTGATGGCGCCCGGTTCGACGATGAGGACATCGCCATTGCGGTAGAGCGGCAGCATGGAATCGCCCTGCACCTGCAGCGCATAGGAGTTCTCGGTGGATTGCGCCGGCAGTTCGACCAGATCCCAGCCCTGCCCGGCCGGAAAACCGGCATCGTCGAAGTAGCCGCCGGCGCCCGCCTGGGCAAAACCGAGCAACGGCACGGAGCGTGTGCGGGCAAGGGCGGCGGCATGGCTGGTCGCGGCTCGGCCTTCGATCAGGCCGGTGAATTCATCGAGCGAAGCGCCCGTCGCCTCGATGATCTTGGCCAGCGATTCGGTCGAAGGCCAGCGCGGCCGGCCGTCCGACGACAGACGCTTCGACTTGTTGAACGCAGTGGAATCGAGCCCCGCGCGCTTGGCCAAACCCGAGGCCGAAAGCGAATAGCGCTCGGCAAGAGCATCTATGGCGGCCCAGACACGGTCATGCGAGAGCATTCTTGCTCTCCTTCAAACAGGAAAAAATACCTTTTTCGCTTCTAACCCGGAGCCATCCTCTTGTCCACAGTGCAAGGCTGCCTCACGCCGCCTTTCTGGTCTCGCCCTTCGTATAAGGATCGAAGCGCTCGTAGAAGCTTTCGCCCTTCTCGGCCATGTCGAGCAGCAGCTTGGGCGCCTTGAACTCGGCGCCGTATTTCTTCTGCAAGCCCTTGGCGATCTTGACGAATGCCTTGGCGCCGATGCCGTCGATATATGACAGCGCGCCGCCGGTGTAGGGCGCGAAACCGAAGGCCAGGATCGAGCCGACATCAGCCTCGCGCGGGTCGGTGACGATACCCTCTTCCATCACCCGGGCCGCTTCCAGCGCTATGGTGACCAGCAGTCGCTGCTGCAGTTCCTCATAGTCGACCTTCTCCGGCGCCAACTGCGGATAGAGCTCCTTCAGTCCCGGCCACAGCTTCTTCTTGGCCGGCTTGGCGGGATAATCGTAAAAACCTTTGCCGTTCTTGCGGCCGAAGCGGCCGTGATCGTCGACCATGGTGTTGATCAGCGCCATCTGCTTCGGATCGACCGCCTTGTCGCCGAGATCCCGGATGATCTGCTTCATGATCTTCTGGGCAAGGTCGATGGCCGTCTCGTCGGTCAGCGCCAGGGGTCCGACCGGCATGCCGGCGGCCTTCGCGGCATTCTCTATCATCGGCGCCGGAACGCCTTCGATCAGCATCTTGTAGGCTTCCGACATGTAGCGCAGCACGCAGCGGTTGACATAGAAGCCGCGCGTGTCGTTGACGACGATCGGCGTCTTCTTGATGGCACGGACGAAATCGATCGCCGTGGCCAGCGCCTTGTCACCGGTCTTCTTGCCCAAAATGATCTCGACCAGCATCATCTTGTCGACAGGGGAGAAGAAGTGGATGCCGATGAAATTCTTTGGCCGCGCCGAATTCTTGGCCAGCGCCGAGATCGGGATGGTGGAGGTGTTCGACGCGAAGATCGCCGATGGCTTCAACACGGCCTCCGCCTGTTCGGTGGCGCTCTTCTTGACACCCGAGTCCTCGAAGACCGCCTCGACCACCAGGTCGCAGCCGGCAAGGTCTGCATAGTCGGCTGTCGGCGTGATCAGCGACAGCAACTTGTCCTTCTCCTCGGGCTTGGCGCGGCCCTTCTTCAGTTGATCCGAGATCAGGCTGTCGGAATGTGCCTTGCCCTTGGCGGCCGACTCCATGTCACGATCGAGCAGCACCACCGGGATGCCGGCCTTGGCGGTGACGTAGGCGATGCCGGCGCCCATGAAACCGGCGCCGAGAATGCCGATCTTCTTGAACTTGGTTTCCGGCACGCCGGCCGGGCGGCGGGCGCCCTTGTTCAGTTCCTGCAGCGAGACGAACAGCGAGCGAATCATCGCCGCCGCTTCCCTGGTCTGCATGATCTCGGTGAAATAGCGCTGCTCGATACGCAAGGCGGTGTCGAACGGCACCAGCAGGCCTTCATAGACGCATTTGAGGATCGCGGCAGCAGCCGGATAGTTGCCATATGTCTCGCGACGCAGGATGGCGATGGCCGGCGGCCACAGATTGAAGCCGGCGGGCGAATAGATCTGGCCACCGGGCAGTTTGAAGCCCTTCTCGTCCCATGGCGCCACCGGCTTCAAGCCATTCCTGATCATCGCCTTGGCCGTTTCGACCAGCTTGGCGGGCTCGGCAATCTCATGGATCAGGCCCATCGACTTGGCCTTCTGCGGCGACAGCGTCTGGCCGGAGGTCAGCATCTGCAGCGCCTGCTGCTGATCGGTCAGGCGCGGCACGCGCTGGGTGCCGCCGGCGCCCGGGAAGATGCCGATTTTCACCTCGGGAAGCGCCATCTTGACCTTGTCGCTGTCGGCGGCAACGCGTCCGTGGCAGGCCAGCGACATCTCGAAGGCACCGCCCATGCAGGTGCCGTTGATCGCCGACACCCATGGCTTGCCGCAAGTTTCCAGCTTGCGGAACAGGCCGGTCATCATGCCGGCATTGTCGAACAGCGCCTTGGTGGCCTTTTCGGCGTCCTTATCCTTTTCAGCGGCGAACGTGGTCAGCATCTTCTGCAGCAGTGTGATGTCGGCGCCGCCGGAGAAGGTATCCTTGCCGGAGGTGATCACCGCGCCCTTGATGGCGGCGTCACCCGTCACGTGATCGACGATGGCGTTCAGTTCCCGCATGGCTTCTTCGGTGAAGACATTCATCGATCGGCCCGGCATGTCCCAGGTGACAAGCGCAATGCCGTCGGCGTCGACGTCGAGGGTGAAATTTGTATAGCTCATCGTTTCTCTCCCGTCAGACGCGTTCGATGATCGTTGCGGTGCCCATGCCGGCACCGATACACAGCGTCACCAGGGCGGTATTCAAATCACGACGCTCGAGTTCGTCCAGCACCGTGCCCAAGATCATCGCACCGGTGGCGCCGAGCGGATGGCCCATGGCAATGGCGCCGCCATTGACGTTGATCCTGTCATGCGGAATGTCGAACGCCTGCATGTAACGCAAAACCACCGAGGCGAAGGCCTCGTTGAGCTCGAACAGGTCGATGTCGGACAGCTTCATCTTGGCGCGCTTCAACAGCTTCTCGGTGACGTCGACCGGACCGGTCAGCATCAGCACCGGTTCGGAGCCGATGTTGGCGAAGGTGCGGATGCGGGCGCGCGGCTTGATACCCATCGCCTTGCCGGCCTTCTTCGACCCGAGCAGCACGGCCGCCGCACCGTCGACGATGCCGGACGAATTGCCGGCGTGGTGGACGTGGTTGACCTCTTCCACCTCAGGATGCTTCTGCACGGCGACGGCATCGAAGCCGCCCATTTCGCCAGGCATGACGAAGGACGGGTTGAGCGAGGCCAGCGACTGCATGTCGGTCGACGGGCGCATATGCTCGTCATGGTCCAGGATGGTCAGGCCGTTCTGGTCCTTGATCGGAATGACGGATTTCTTGAAGCGGCCGTCGGCCCAGGATTTTGCGGCGCGCTTCTGGCTCTCGACCGCATAGGCGTCGACGTCGTCTCTGCTGAAGCCGTATTTGGTGGCGATCAGGTCGGCGGAGATGCCTTGCGGCACGAACCAGCCGGGCAGGCCGACCGAGGGATCCATGAACCAGGCGCCGCCGGAGGCGCCCATGCCGACGCGCGACATCGATTCGACGCCGCCGGCGATGACGATCTCGTCGGCGCCCTGCGCGATCTTGGCGGCGCCGAAATTGATGGCATCTAGCCCCGAGGCACAGAAGCGCGAGATCTGCATGCCCGGCGCCTTGGTGTCGTAGCCGGCCTCGAAGGCGGCGGCACGCGGAATGACCGAGCCCGCCTCGCCGACCGGATCGACGCAGCCGAAGATGATGTCGTCGACAGTGCCGGTGTCCAGCCCATTGCGGTCGCGCAGCGCCTCGAGCGTCTTGGCGGCAAGCCGAACCGCCGGCACCTCGTGCAGCGATCCGTCCTTCTTGCCCTTGCCGCGCGGCGTGCGCACGGCGTCATAGACATAAGCTTCGGCCATCTCTTGCTCCTTGGTTTATCCGACGGTTTTAGATTGATGCATGTCGATCTCCCAAAACCGGAACCACTTTTGGGCGACATGCATTAGAGCGAGCGTCCGATCAGCAATTTCATGATCTCGTTGGTGCCGCCGTAGATGCGCTGGACGCGGGCGTCGCGGAACATGCGGGCGATCGGATATTCATTCATGTAGCCATAGCCCCCATGCAATTGAAGGCATTCGTCGACGACTTTTCCCTGCAGGTCGCTGAGCCAATACTTGGCCATCGATGCGGTCACAGGATCGAGGCCGCCATTGATGTGGCGGCTGACGCAATCATTGTAGAAGACACGGCCGATGGTGGCCTCGGTCTTGAGCTCGGCCAGCTTGAACTGGGTGTTCTGGAAATCGATGATCGCCTTGCCGAACGCCTTGCGCTCCTTGACGTAGTCGATGGTCAGTGCCAGCGCCCGCTCGATCATGGCAATTGCCCCGGTGCCGATCTGCAGGCGCTCCTGCGGCAATTGCTGCATCAGTTGGACGAAGCCCTGCCCTTCCTCGTGGCCGAGCAGGTTTGAGGTCGGCACGCGCATGTCGTTGAAGAACAGCTCCGAGGTGTCGTTGGCTTTCAGGCCGATCTTGTCAAGGTTGCGGCCACGCTGGAAACCCTCGACCTCGTCGGTCTCGACCACGATCAGCGAGGTGCCCTTGGCGCCCTTCTCCGGATCGGTCTTGGTGACGACTATGATGAAGTTTGCAAGCTGGCCGTTGGTGATGAAGGTCTTTGAACCGTTGATCTTGTATTGGTTGCCATCCTTCTGCGCTCGCGTCTTGACGCCCTGCAGGTCGGAGCCTGCGCCGGGCTCGGTCATGGCGATGGCGCCGATCAACTCGCCGGTCGCCAGCTTCGGCAGCCAATTCTTCTTCTGCTCTTCGGAGCCGTAATGGAGGATGTAGGGGGCAACGATCGAGTTGTGCAGGCCGATGCCGAAGCCATCGACACCGACATGGCCGATGGCCTCGATGATGGCACTCTCATGCGCGAAGGTACCGCCCGAGCCGCCATATTCCTCCGGCATCGAGGCGCAAAGCAGGCCGGCCGCACCGGCCTTCAGCCAGCTTTCGCGATCGACCATCTCATTTTTCTCGAACTCGTCGTAGCGCGGCGCGATCTCTTCCGACATGAAGCGGTGCGCCATGTCGTAGAGCATGCCGACCTCGTCCGCCGCCCAGGCGGGTTTGGGAAGGCCAAGGATTTCGGCTGGGTTGGTCATGCTGGTATGATACTCCTCCCAGAGCGCATCTTCAGAGTGAGGTCGGCGCGCTTCACGCAGGACCCCACCCGGCCCTTCGGGCCACCCTCCCCTCAAGGGGGGGAGGGAACTATCTTTAGAACGCTTCCGCCGGCAGTGCCATCAGCGTGTCGGCGCCGCTCGAAATGCGGGCGAGATGCGCCGATGTCTCCGGCATGATCCGCTCCATGAAGAAGCGCCCCGTCACGACCTTGTTGTCGTAGAACGACTGAGCGCCATTGGCGTCCGTCTTGCCAAGTGCCGCCTTGGCCATCCGCGCCCACATGTAGCCCAGCGCCACAAGGCCGAAGAGATGCATATAGTCGGTCGAGGCGGCGCCCGCATTGTCGGGCTTGGCCATGCCGTTCTGCACCAGCCACATGGTAGCGGCCTGCAGGTCGTTGAGGCCCTTCTTCACTGCCTTGGTGAACGGCGCCATCTTATCGTCGGCGCGGTTTTCCTCGCAGAATTCGCCGACCTCCTTGAAGAAGGCCTGCACCGCGCGGCCGCCGTTCAATCCGAGCTTGCGGCCGACAAGGTCGAGGGCCTGGATGCCGTTGGCGCCTTCATAGATCATGGCGATGCGGGCATCGCGCACGAACTGGCTCATGCCATGCTCTTCGATGTAGCCGTGACCGCCGAACACCTGCTGCGCCATGACCGCATGGTCGAAACCCTTGTCGGTAAGCACGCCCTTGACCACCGGCGTCATCAGGCCGGTGTAGTCGTCGGCCGCCTGACGGTCCTTGTCGTCACCGGCGCGGTGGGCGACATCCGACTTGATCGCCGTCCACAGCGCCAGCGCGCGGCCGGCTTCGTTGAACGCCTTCATGGTCATCAGGCTGCGGCGGATATCGGGGTGGACGATGATCGGGTCGGCCTTTTTGTCGGGTGCTTTCGGCCCAGACAGCGAGCGCCCCTGCAGGCGGTCCTTGGCGTAGGCAACGGCGTTCTGATAGGCGATCTCCGACAACGACAGTCCCTGCAGGCCAACGCCAAGGCGTGCCTCGTTCATCATCGTGAACATCGCCTTCAGGCCGCCATTGGCCTCGCCGAGCAGCGTGCCTTGCGCCTCGTCATAGTTCATGACGCAGGTCGAATTTCCGTGGATGCCCATCTTCTCCTCGATCGAGCCGCAGGAGACAGTGTTCCTGTCGCCTGGATTGCCCGATGCATCGAGCTTGAGTTTAGGCACGATGAACAGCGAGATGCCTTTGACGCCTTCCGGCGCGCCCTCGATGCGGGCCAGCACCAGATGGACGATGTTGTCCGACATGTCGTGTTCGCCGGCCGAAATAAAGATCTTCTGACCTGAAATCTTGTAGGTGCCATCGCCATTCGGCACCGCCTTGGTCCGCAGCAGGCCGAGATCGGTGCCGCAATGCGGCTCGGTCAGGTTCATGGTGCCGGTCCAGACGCCTTCGATCATCCTGGGCAGCCACTTGGCCTTCTGCTCGTCGGTGCCGTGGGTGATGATTGCCGCGATCGCGCCTTGCGTCAGGCCCGGATACATCATCAGCGACATGTTAGCCGAGACCATGTATTCGGAGACCGCAGTGTGTACGGCGTAGGGCAGACCCTGGCCGCCGAACTCGACCGGTGCGGCCAGTCCCATCCAGCCACCCTCGCGATACTGGTCGAAGGCCTCCTTGAAGCCCTTCGGCGTCGTCACCGAGCCATCATCATGACGAACGCAGCCTTCCATGTCACCGACACGGTTCAACGGGTGAATGACGTTTTCGGCGAGCTTGGCGCCTTCGGCGAGGATCGCCTCGAGCACATCGGGCGTGGCGTCGGAAAATCCGGGAAGGTTCGAATAGCGCTGGTAGCCCAGCACCTCGTTGAGCACGAACAGCGTATCCTGGACCGGAGCCCTGTATGTCGGCATGCGTTTTCTCCACCCTGCGAACCCGGTCCGAACGCCCCGATGACAGCCAGTGCGGCATGCGGACCCATGTTGAGAGCGGAGATAGCAAAAATTGACGTTTGCGTAAACGTCAATTTTTCGATGCAACAAGATTTCCCGCCCATCGCAGCAATGAGCGTGGCGGTGCGGCAGCGCGCGAGCCGAAACCCTATGGGTCGGGAGGCGAGAAAACGAAAAGCCGCGCGGCATTGCCACGCGGCTTTGATCGTCAGACAGTCAGCGGATGACTTTAGGCGTAGCGCAATTCCCAAGGGGAAACGCTATGCACTTACCCGGGAGAACCGTTTCACACTACTCCCGAAATTGCTTTAGCGAGCGACGCTAGCCTGTGGTGCCGAACGCTCGGCCAGCATCTGGCGCACCGCCGACATCGAGGCGCTCAGCTCGCTAATGGCGTCATCGATCAGTGCCCGTTGTTTCTGCAGGCGGGCAAGCTGCTTTTCCGACTTGTCCAGCGCCAGCCGCAGCTGCTTGGTGTTTGAACCCGTCGGATCGTAGAGATCCATCATCTGCTTGACGTCGCGCAGCGAGAACCCGACCTTGCGGCCAAGCAGGATCAGCTTCAGCCGGGCCTTGTCGCGGCGCGTGTAGAGACGGGTCGAACCGTCACGCTGCGGGTTGAGCAGGCCCTTGTCTTCGTAGAAACGCAGCGTGCGCAGCGTCACTCCGTATTTTTTCGCCATCTCGCCGATGCGGACAAGGTCCTCGCCGGCTTCGACAGACATATTGGTATTGGCCGCGGTCTCGCCGGCCGAGATAAGCTTCATGGTCACTGGCTTTCCCCGTCTGGTGGCGTCGCGGTCTCCTGGACCGTGCGTCGCCTGACTGGAAGCGGGGGCCTGCTTCCAATCGTGGTTTCAACAAACAAATCGCAAAACGGCACGCTCGACGCGCCTTTTACGTTTACGTCAATTCTATACCGATTGCCGCCTTGTGACGCAAGGGTGTTCTACGCTCCGAACTTTATGCCGCACCGTCAGGCCGACATCCAACATCCTTGCAACTTCTTAAATTTGGTTAACGCGTTGTTTACCACGTTGGGTGAAATGTGGGCGCGTCGGCTACCCGTGTTTATCCTGTATCGAATTTTTCACGGTTTTTCGGAGCGCGGGTGGTAACCTGGGAAGCTCGTCTTCCACCGCGGCATTGTCGCCGGTCGCCTTCGTTCCGACAGAGACTTGGGGGAACTGGCCACGAGCCAGCCATTCTGAAAGACGGACGCACCTATGAACAGCAAGCGGTCCTATCTCGATACACTCAACGCCGGCAGGCAGCGCAGGCCGCAGACCACGCTCGAGCAGTTGAACCAGTCGCTGGAGACGCTGGAGCAGCGGCTGGAGCGGACGCGCGAGGACCCGATGGCACGTCCAGATCCCCGTCAATATGGCGCCGACGCGCGTTATCCCGCCGCCCGACCCGCCAGCCAGCAGCGCTGGTATGAGGATCCGCAGGCCGCGCCGCGCCCGACGACCCAGATGCAGGGAGCCGCCGCTTTCGGGCAGAACTACCAGGCCATTGCCCGCGACATCGATCGCGTGCGCGGCCAGGAAGACGGCGTTGCCATGGTCGGCAAGATCGCCGGCGAACTGCGCGGCATGCGCGAGGAATTGCGCCACCAGATGACATCAGGGCTGCAGCGTGAATTCGAAGCACTGCGCAAGGACATCGAGCGGGCTTTCCAGTCAGGTGCCAAGCCCGGTACCCAGGCCAAGGGCAGTGCCGAACTCGGACTTGAATTCGAACGGCTTTCCGGCGCCATCCAGACGTTGGCCGAGAAGAGCGACGACAGAAGCGTCAACATGCTGCGGCTCGAACTCGAGCAGGTCAAAGCCGCGCTCGACACGCTGGCGCGCGAAGAGAGCGTGCAGAGGGTCGACCGCCGCTGGGACGATTTCGATCGCCGCTGGACGGCTTTCGAAGACCGTGTCGACGCCGACCAGCGCAAGCGTTCGGACGACCCCGGCCTGTCTGCTCTGACCGACCGGCTGGAGCAGATCAGCAACGCCGTCAACAACCTGCCGGAATCGCTGTCGCTGCGTTCGCTGGAGGAGAAGGTGCGCGCACTTGCCGGCGCCGTCGACCATTTCGCCAGCCAGCAGGACAACCGCGGCAGCGACACGCTTGGCCTCATCGACGAGCGGCTGGACGAGATTTCCCGCGCCATCGTTGCCTCGACGGTAGCGGCACAAGCCAATTCATTCGACCACGAGGCTTTCGAGCGCATCGAGAAGCGGATCGACTCGCTTGCCCAGCAGATAGAGGAAGTGGCGCAGGATCGTCCCGGCAACGCGGTCATCGACCGGCTAAGCACTCTGTCGAGCCGGGTCGACGAACTCGCCGGCCGAGCCAATCTGCCCGAGCAGGCTATGGAGCGCCTGGCCAAGCAGATCGCACTCATCGCCGACAAGATTGACCAGGCGCCTACCATGCCTGACGCCGACTACATCTTCCACGGCCTGGATCAACGCTTCGACGTGCTGTCGGGCATGATGGAACGCCGCCAGGGCGACGCCATCGAACAGAGCAACATGCTGTTTCGCGATCTCGAACGCCGGCTTGACGAGGTTGCCGACAGGCTTGACCAGCGGATGCCGCAAATCGACAGCGCCGGCATCATGGACGCCATTGATGCCCGCTTCACCGCACTGGCCAAGCGCATGGAAACGCGCGTTCCCGATCCCGCGGGCGAAGCGGCGATCCGCGGCCTGGAAAGCCGGCTCGAAGACATTTCAAGCCGGCTGGATGCGTCGGCCGCGCACGTCGCCGGCATTGATCCGGCGCTGATCCGCAGCCTGGAGGCGCAGGTCGCAGGCCTGTCCGCCCATCTTTCCAAGCCCAGCACGCCGCTGCCAGAATTCGAAGACATCAGCCCACGTCTCGACGAAATCGAGAAGTCCCTGGCCGGAACCCGTGATTCCATCCTCGGCGCGGCGCGCGAAGCGGCCGAGAACGCGGTGCGATCGTTGGCCGGTTCGAGTGCCAACACGACGGCCGTTTCCGGCCTTGCCCAGGATTTGAAGACGCTTGAAACGCTGACGCGGCGCTCCGACGAGCGCAATTCGCGAACGTTCGAGGCCATCCACGACACGTTGCTCAAGATCGTGGACCGGCTTGGTTCGCTGGAACCCAGCGAGCCGGTCGAGGCGATGAGCGAATTGCTGGACGCGGCTTCGGCCGAACCGAGCAACTGGCGCGGCGCACGGCGACCCAAGATGGCCGTCGAGCCGCCGTCGATGGATATCGATCAGCCCTTGCCATTGACTGGGGACATGGCGGATCTCGACGGCGCCGGCTCCAGCCTGCGCAATGAGCCGGGCGCTCGCAGCGGCCTGGGCACGCATAGCGGCCTGGGCACGCATAGCGGCCTGGGCACGCATAGCGGCCACGGTGTCGGCACCCGCACGCCAGCCGAGGCCGCCGCTGCCGCCGCCATGGCTGCGCTGGGCTCCGACACGGGTTCCGAAAAGAACGAACAAGCGGGCCGCAGATCGATCTTCGGCGGGCTGGCCCGCGCATTCAAGGGCAAGAAGGAAGCGGATATTCCGCCACTGGCCGGCTCGGCGCCGAGCACCCCAATACCGAGCGTCGATCTCGACGAGCCGCTCGATCCGAGAATGGCCAATCGGCCGCTGGAGCCGGGCTCGGGCGCACCTGATCTCAATGCCATCATGAAGCGCGTGCGCGACGAGCGCGGCCAGCCGGCCAAGCCCAGCGACACCGATGCCGCGAAATCGGACTTCATCGCCGCGGCCCGGCGCGCGGCGCAAGCTGCGGCTGCCGAGGCCGATGCGCTGAAACGCCAGTCGACGATGACCGGACCGGTGAAGGCGCTGCGGATCGGCGACCTGCTCAAGGCACGTCGCAAGCCGATCCTGATGGGGACAACCGCGATTTTGCTGGCGCTGGGTGCCTTGCAACTGGGCAAGGCCTTTTTCGCCGATCCCGCCCAGGTGGCAAGCAACGATGTCGCGCCGATCGTCGCCTCGCAGTCAGTGAAAACCGCCTCACTCGATGCCGCTGGCCAGCCAAAGACCGATATTCGGCCCACAGCAGCGGAAAGCGCGCCGGATCGTGGCGTGAGACCATCCGAGCCGTCCGAACCGGCAACCAAGGACGACGTAGCGGCGCAAAGCACGATAACCACGCCGCCAGGCGCCGATCCGTCGACGGCCGCGCTAGCAGCCGAGCCGCTTCCTGCGCCCGTCGATGCCAGCGCGGCGATGTTCGAAACGAAAGCTTCGGCTGCGCCGGCCACAACTGCCCCGGCCCCGACTGTTTCAACCGCCACGGACGCAACCGATGCCGACATCGGCACCCAGCCGTTGACGGCCCAGCCGGCGACAGCCAAGGACACCACGGGCGCGGTTCCCCCGACGGACGCTTCGCCGGCCGCGATCACGGCCACGATCGACATTCCAGCTGACGCCGGCCCGGACGCCTTGCGCGACGCCGCCGCCAGTGGCGATGCCAAGGCGCTGTTCGAGATCGGCTCGCGTTATGCCGAGGCGCGCGGCGTCAAGGAAGACATGGCGGCAGCGGCCAAATGGTACGAGAAGTCGGCGGAGCTCGGCTTTGCGCCGGCCGAGTATCGCATCGGCAACTTCTATGAAAAGGGCATCGGCGTCGCGCGCGACATCAAGAAGGCGAAGACCTGGTACCAGCTTTCCGCGGAGCAGGGCAATGCCAGCGGCATGCACAATCTGGCCGTGCTCTTCGCCATGGCCGCGGACGGCGTGACCGACAATGAATCGGCCGCGCACTGGTTCCAGGCGGCGGCCGACGTCGGCGTCAAGGACAGCCAGTTCAACCTCGGCATCCTCGCCGCCAAGGGCGTCGGCATGAAGCAGAACCTCGAAGAGTCCTACAAATGGTTCGCGCTCGTCGCCAAGACCGGCGACAAGGATGCGGCGGCCAAGCGTGACGAGATCGCCAATGCGCTGCGGCCCGAGCAGCTCGAACGCGCCCGCGCCGCGGTCGAACTGTGGAAGGCCAAGCCGCTGGACGCGGCAGCCAATTCGGCCGACGTTCCCGAATCCTGGCAGAACGGCGCACCGCAGACGACCGCCAGCATCGACATGACGAAGGCCGTCCAGAATATCCAGCGCATTCTCAACAAGAATGGCTATGACGCCGGTGGCGCCGACGGCAAGATGGGCCAGAAGACCAAGATCGCGATCATGGCTTTCCAGACCGATAACAAGATGCCGGCGACCGGCGAGGTCGATGAAAAACTGGTCAAGGCGCTGCTGGCGCGCAAATAACGGCAGAGGCGTCGCTTCCACGACGCCCTTGCCACACATTTGCCTGTTAACTGATTGAGATGTTTTTTGTTTCGGCGGCGTAGCGCGGTTTGACTTCGCAGCACCTCCGGCGCAAGAACGAATTGGCTTGTCGGTCCAAGATGCCCGCAACGGTTGCATTCGCCGACAGGCAGAACTGATCGAGACTGACGGGTGGGCATCTATCTCCCGATCGCGGAAATTTCCGTCAACGTCTTCGTCCTGCTGGCCATGGGTGCGGCGGTGGGCTTCCTGTCGGGCATGTTCGGGGTCGGCGGGGGCTTCCTTATCACGCCCCTCTTGATCTTCTACAACATACCGCCGGCGATCGCGGTCGCCACCGGCGCCAACCAGGTCATCGCCTCCTCCGTCTCCGGCGTCCTTTCGCACATGAAGCGAGGGACGCTCGACTTCAAGCTCGGTGGGGTCTTGCTGGCCGGCGGCATCATCGGCTCCACTGCCGGCATCTACGTCTTCGCCTTCCTGCGCCGCCTCGGCCAGCTCGACCTGTTCATCTCGCTGCTCTACGTCGTACTGCTTGGCACCGTCGGCGGGCTGATGCTGGTCGAAAGCGTCAATGCCTTGCGTGCCACACGTAGCGGCGCGGCACCGGTGCTGAAGAAATCCGGGCAGCACAACTGGATCCATCGCTTGCCGTTGAAGATGCGTTTCAGGGCCTCAAAGCTGTTCGTCAGCGTCATCCCAGTGCTTGGCCTGGGCGTCGGCATCGGCTTCCTGTCGTCAATCATGGGCGTCGGCGGCGGTTTCATCATGGTGCCGGCGCTGATCTATCTCCTGAAAGTGCCGACCAATGTCGTTATCGGCACATCGCTGTTCCAGATCATCTTTACCTCCGCCTATACGACGCTGGTCCACGCCACCACCAACCAGACGGTCGACGTCGTGCTGGCCTTCCTGCTGATGGCGGGCGGCGTGGCCGGTGCGCAATATGGCGCCAAGGCCGGCCAGAGGCTGCGCGGCGAACAGCTCAGGGCCTTGCTGGCGGTGCTGGTGCTGGCGGTAGCGATACGACTGGCCATCGGTCTCTTCGTCACCCCGCCCAACCTCTATTCGCTGTCTGCCGCGGGCCTCAACTGATGAGGGCTCCGAACGCGTTCGCAACAGCCATTTTCCTGTCGCTGCTTGCGGCCGCCGTGCCGGCGAAGGCACAGGTCCCGCTGACGGAAGGCATCCAGATCGGGCTCTCCACCGACAATGTCTCAATCACCGCCGGCTTTTCCGGCGCCGACCTGACCATCTTCGGTTCGCTGGAAAATCCCGATCCACTCGTGGCGCGCCAGGGCCGCTATGATGTCATCGTCGTGCTCGAAGGGCCACCCAAGCCGGTGGTGGTGCGCCGCAAGGACCGCGTTCTCGGCGTCTGGATAAATCTGGACTCCGAGACCTTCGAGAACGTGCCGGTGTCCTATTCGGTGGCGACGACGCGGCCGTTGCAGGACATCACCGAGCCGAACAGCTACAAGCAGCTGTCGCTCGGCGCCTCCAACCTTTACATGCAACCCGCCGATCCCGGCGACAGCCCGGCGACGATCGAGGAATTCACCGCGGCGCTGCGGGAGCGCAAGTCGGCGACCGGCCTCTACAGCGAGAATGTCGGCGGCGTGCAATTCCTGTCGCAGAACCTGTTCCGCGCCACCGTCAGGCTGGCGCCGAACGTTCCGGTCGGCACCCACAAGGCGCGCGCCTTCCTGTTCAAGAGCGGCCTGTTCATCAAGGAGAGCTCGGCCCAGCTCGAAATCCGCAAATCCGGTTTTGAACAGTCGATCTTCCGTGTCGCACACAATTATTCCTTCCTCTACGGCGTCTTCGCGATATCGCTAGCCATGCTGACCGGCTGGCTCGGAAGGCTGATCTTCCGGAGAGACTAATGCATGTCGCCCAAAAGTGGCCCCGGTTTTGGGAGAACGACATGCATCGAATCAAAAACCTAAGGCGCGTCGCCTGAATTCGTTCAAACGCGACGCGCTTTTAGAACTTTTCCCGAAAAGTGGTTTCCCTTTGCGGGAGCATGCGGTAGACCGCGCTCCCAGCCAACAGGCAGACACAAACAATTCGGTTCGGCAGAGCAGCCCGTCCCCGGGCAGCGCGCGATTTCTCGTGGCGCCTATCGGCTCGTCGACGACCAATACAGGAACTTGTCATGCGACCAGCCTTCGCCGGCATCGACTTCGGCACTTCCAATTCCACCGTGGGCGTGGTCAGGAACGGGCAGCCGCGCCTCGTCACGCTTGAGGACGACCAGATCACGCTGCCCAGTGCCGTGTTCTTCAACTTCGAGGACAACCGCACCTGTTTTGGCCGCCACGCCATCGCCAACTACACCGACAGCATCGAAGGCCGGCTGATGCGCTCGCTGAAGAGCGTGCTCGGCAGTTCGCTTGCGCACGAGAAGACCCGTATCAAGGCGCGCTCGATCGGGTTCATGGAAATCGTCGGCCTGTTCCTCGGCCATCTCAAGAAGAAGCTCGAAGCAGATGCCGGCGATGCCGTCGAGACCGTGGTGCTTGGCCGGCCGGTTCAATTCGTCGATGACGACGCCGAGGCCGACGCGAAGGCGCAAAGCGAACTTGAGAACGCCGCGCGCGCCCAGGGCTTCAAGCACATCGCATTCCAGTTCGAACCGATCGCGGCGGCGCTCGACTACGAGCAGAAGGTGGCGAGGGAAGAGCTGGCGCTGATCATCGACATGGGCGGCGGCACGTCGGACTTCTCGGTCGTGCGCGTTTCACCGCGGCGCTCCCGTTCGCTCGACCGCAAGGACGACATCCTGGCCAGCCGGGGCGTCCATATCGGCGGCACGGATTTCGACCGGCTGCTGAGCATCGCCCATGTGATGCCGCAGCTCGGCTATTTGACGCCAACCAAGGACGGCAAACGCAACCTGCCGGCAAGCTACTTCATCGACCTCGCGACGTGGCAGCGCATCAACCTGGTCTACACCGCCAAGGCGATGACGCATCTGCGCCAGATCCGCTACGAGGCCGAGCGCGCCGACCTGGTCGACCGCTTCATCCACATCGTCGAACACCGCTATGGACACGCGCTGGCGGCACTTGTCGAGAAGGCCAAGATCGAGCTGACCGACAGCTCGTCCGCTCAGGTGGCGGTGAGGCTGCCGGGCGCGGAGTTCGCCGCCGAGATTACGCGCAGCGGGCTGGAAGCCACGATCGCCAGGGATATCGAGCGGGTCACAGGAACGGTGGCGCAGACCATCCGGGACGCTGAGGTCAGGCCATCCGATATCACCGCGGTGTTCCTGACCGGCGGATCGACCGCGATTCCGCTCGCCAGACGAGAGATCCTGTCGCTGGTGCCGCAGGCATCCGTCATCGAAGGCGACATGTTCGGCTCGGTCGGACTTGGCCTGGCGCTGGATGCTCAGCGAAAGTTCGGCTGACGCGGCCCATTCACGGGCGGGCGGGCACCGTTTCGTCGACGCCGGTGCCGAGGTGCGCCTTCAGCGCCATCTGGGCAAGGCTTGCCTGGCGATCGCGATGCGTGATCATGGCGAAGTCGCGCTTCGGCAATTCGAGCGGCACGGACCTGAGACTGCCTTCGGCCACTGCACGGGCCACGACAAGCTCCGAAATGATGGTGGCGCCGGCTCCCGCCTCGACCGCCTGGCGGATAGCCTCGTTGCTCGGCAGCACCAGGAATATCTGTAAATCGGCGAGCGAAATTCCTTCGCGACGCGCCAGATCCTCCAGCACTTCGCGCGTGCCCGAACCGCCCTCGCGGATGATCCAGCGCAGGCCCTTGATGTCGGGGTGGCCGGGCGCAATCTCGGCGATCTCCGGATGCGAGCTGGCAACCACCAGCATGAGCCTGTCGACGTCGACCTTGGCGCGGCGCAATATGTCGGACTCAGTGCGCCCCTCGACCAGGCCGAGATCGGCCGCACCATCAAGGACATTGGCCTCGACCTGCCTGGTGTTGCCGATGCTGACGCTCAGCCTGACGGCCGGATAGGCTTCATGGAAGGACGCCAGCCGGCGCGGCAGCCAATAACTGGCGATGGTCTGGCTGGCGGCGATCGAGAGGCTGCCGGTGACCGTCTGCGAGACATGCTCCAGTACATTGCGCGCGGCAGCCGCCCGTTCGAGCACTGCCTTGGCTTCGGGCAGGAACCGGTGTCCGGTCTGGGCAAGCTCGATGTTGCGGCCAACCCGGTTGAACAGATGAACGCCATGCTGTTCTTCAAGCGCCCGGATGGCGGCCGATGCTGCCGACTGCGAAATGCCCAGCAGTTCCGCCGCCTTGGTCATATGGCCGCGCTCGGCGACGGCGACGAAAATCCGCAACTGGTCCAGGGTCATGAGCGCATTAAGAACCAATATCGATCGAATTTACAAGAACAACTAATTAGACAGATCGATGCCTCTATTCTAAGTTTTCTGGGAGTTTAGAACAAATTCGCCGAGATATCGCAGAGAGCAGAATGATCGAGCGGTTCAGATCCCTGTTTGCGCATTGGACCCGCGGCATAAGGCGACGGTTGGCGGGCGATCGCTATCATCCGGAAGAGCACTACATGCGCGGCCCCGGACCGAGGACACGTGCCAAATCCGTTGGCCGTACAGGCACCCCCGGATCATGATGCACAGACCGCCGCGCGGCGCGAATTCGGCACCATCGCAACGCCCGCTTGCCGACACGCGCGCACCGGATGAAGGCGATGGCGTCGACACCTCGCCTGATGTCTCCGACAGCATCGCCAAGACGACCTGCTACATGTGCGCCTGCCGCTGTGGCATCGACGTGCACATCAAGGATGGCAAGGTCCGCTACATCAACGGCAACAAGGACCATCCGGTCAATCGCGGCGTGATCTGCGGCAAGGGCAGCTCCGGTATCATGCAGCACTACAGCCCGGCAAGGCTGAGGAAGCCATTGCTGCGCACCGGTCCGCGCGGCTCTGGCGAGTTCCGGGAAATCGAGTGGGAAGAGGCGTTTTCGATCGCGACGGAGCGGCTGTCGAACATCCGCCGGACCGACCCCAAGAAACTGGCCTTCTTCACGGGCCGCGACCAATCCCAATCCTTGACCGGCTGGTGGGCAAGCCAGTTCGGCACTCCGAACTTCGCCGCCCATGGCGGCTTCTGTTCGGTCAACATGGCGGCGGGCGGCCTTTACACGATCGGCGGCTCGTTCTGGGAGTTCGGCGAACCGGACTGGGACAACACCCGATATTTCATGCTGTTCGGCGTTGCCGAGGACCATGATTCCAACCCGATCAAGATCGGTCTCGGCAAGCTCAAGGCGCGCGGCGCCAAAGTCGTCTCGATCAATCCGTGCCGGACCGGCTACAATGCGATCGCCGATGACTGGATCGGCATCCGGCCCGGCACCGACGGACTGTTCGTGTTCGCGCTTATCCATGAATTGCTCAGGGCGGGCCGCGTCGATCTCGACTATTTGCTGCGCTACACCAACGCTCACGTCCTCGTCGTCCAGGAGCCGGGTGCGGCCGATGACGGGCTGTTCGTCCGTGACGGCGAGGGCAATCCGCTGGCCTGGGACAGGATGGCGAAGATACCGATCAGCGCCACCGATGCCAGCGCGAAACCGGCGCTGACCGGCAGCTTCACGATCGACGGACGCCACTGCGTTCCGGTGTTCCAGTTGATCGCCGACCGCTACCTCGATGAGAGCTATGCACCGGACGCGGTCGCCGAGCGCTGCGGCATTGCCGCCGATACGATCCGCAGGATCGCCGCCGAACTCGCGCACGTCGCCTTCGAACAGACGATCGAACTGCCGATCGCCTGGACCGACTGGGCCGGGCGTCGGCACGAGACGATCAAGGGGCGACCTGTTTCGATGCACGCCATGCGCGGCATCTCGGCCCATTCGAACGGTTTTCATACCTGCCGCGCCCTCCATTTGCTTCAGGTGCTGCTGGGCACGGTGGATGTGCCGGGCGGTTTCCGCTTCAAGCCGCCCTACCCCCGATCTGCGCCGCCCGGTCCGAAGCCGGCCGGCAAGACCGTCAAGCCGATGACGCCGCTTGAAGGCATGCCGCTCGGTTTCGTCTGCGGGCCGGACGACCTGCTGGTCGACGAGGCCGGCGCACCTCTTCGCATCGACAAGGCCTATTCCTGGGATGCGCCGCTGGCCGCGCACGGCCTGATGCACACCGTCATCCGCAACGCCTGGGCCGGTGACCCTTACCCGATCGACACGCTGATGATGTATATGTCCAACATGGCTTGGAATTCCTCGATGAACACCGTCGAGACCATCGCCATGCTGACCGACCATGATGACGCGGGAAAATACAGGATCCCCTTCATCATCTATTCCGACGCCTATTATTCCGAGACCGTGCCGTTCGCCGACCTCGTCCTGCCGGATACGACCTATCTCGAGCGGCATGACTGCATCAGCCTGCTCGACCGGCCGATCAGCCACGCCGATGGCCCGGGCGACGCCATCCGCCATCCCGTCGTCGAACCGGACCGTGATGTCCGGCCGTTCCAGTCGGTGCTGATCGAACTCGGCGCGCGGCTTGGATTGCCAGGGTTTGTCGACGAGGACGGCACGGCCAAGTACCGCGACTATGCCGACTACATCGTCAACCATGAGCGCACATCAGGCATCGGCCCGCTCGCCGGCTGGCGCGGCAAGGACGGGGCGTCGGTCGGCAGGGGCGAGGCCAACCCCGATCAGCTGCAACGCTACATCGACAATGGCGGCTTCTGGCATCACGATTTCGCTGACGACCAGCGCTACTACAAGATGGCCAATCGCTCCTATCTCGACTTCGCCGTGCAGATGGGCTTCATCCCCAAGGCGGAGCCGATCATCTTTCAGCTCTATTGCGAGCCGATGCAGCGCTTCCGCCTGGCCTCACGCGGCCATGGCCGCGTCTTGCCGCCGGAGGGCGATCGCCAGCGCATCGAGACCTTCATGGACCCGCTGCCCTTCTGGTACATGCCCTTCGAGGAAGCAGCCATCGACCTCGAAAAATATCCGCTGCACGCGCTGACGCAGCGGCCCATGCACATGTACCACTCGTGGGGGTCGCAGAATGCGTGGCTGAGACAGATCACCAGCCAGAACCGGCTGTTCGTGCATCAGCGGACGGCAGCAGATCTAGGCCTTGTCGATGACGACTGGGTGTGGATCGAAAGCATCAATGGCAGAGTGAAGGGGCAGATCAAGCTGATCGACGGGGTGAACGAAAGCACGGTCTGGACCTGGAACGCCATCGGCAAGCGGCGCGGCAGCTGGGGGCTGAAGGACGACGCGGCCGAATCCAATCGTGGCTTCCTGCTCAACCATATCATCGGCGACCAGACTTCCGCCGATGCTCAGGGCAAACGCTATTCGAACTCCGATCCTGTCACCGGACAGGCGGCGTGGTTCGATCTGCGCGTGCGCGTCGTCAAATGCGCCGCCGAGGAAGCCGGCTTCACCGAGCCGCAGTTCGAGCGTTTTCAGCAGCCACCGCATTTCGAACCCTCGCCCGACAAGCTGACCTTCGGCGCTGAGTTCCGCAGGGCAAGAGAGGCGGCCGAATGACCTGTCTGCCAAGTCAGAGCGGCAAGAAACTAGGGCTAGTCATCGATCTCGACACCTGCGTCGGCTGCCAGGCCTGCGTCACCGCCTGCAAGGAGTGGAACACCGGCGGCCACATGGCGCCGCTGACCGACATCGATCCCTATGGTGGCCATGTCGACGGCGTCTGGTTCAACCGTGTTCACAGCTACGAGCACACCACCGAGATGGGCGGGCGCACGGTCAACTTCCCGCGCTCCTGCCTGCATTGCGAGACGCCGGCCTGCGTCACCGTCTGCCCGACCGGCGCCTCCTACAAGCGGGCCTCGGACGGCATCGTGCTGGTCGACGAGGACAAGTGCATCGGCTGTAAATTGTGCAGCTGGGCCTGCCCCTATGGGGCGCGCGAATTCGACACCGATGTCGGGGTGATGAAGAAGTGCACGCTGTGCGTCGACCGCATCTACAATGACAATCTGGCCGAAGAAGACCGCGTGCCGGCCTGCGTCGCCGCTTGCCCGACCAGTGCCCGCCATTTCGGCGATCTCAGCGATCCTCAGTCGGCTGTCTCGCAACTGGTGGCGGAGCGCGGCGGCGTCGATCTGATGCCGGAGCTCGGTTATCGCCCGACCAACAAATACCTGCCGCCGCGCGCCCATACCAACCGCGCCGCATCGGTTGCCGCGCCGGCCCTCGAACCGGTGCGGGCCGAAGGCGGTTTTCTTGGCTGGGTCGACCGCATGCTTTCGAACTGACCATGCATCCAGCCTTCTCCGTCGTCTTCTTCACCACCGCCACCGGCGCCGGCTATGGATTGCTGGCGCTGCTTGGCGTGCTCGGAGGATTCCAGATCATTCCGCCTGACTTCTGGCTGGGCTTCATCGGCATGGGCCTGGCGCTCGAGCTGATCGCGGCCGGGCTGTTGTCCTCGACCGGCCACCTCGGCAGACCCGAACGGGCTTGGCGGGCCTTCTCGCAATGGCGCAGCTCGTGGCTGTCGCGCGAAGGCGTCGCCTCGGTCATCACCTTCATCCCGGCGGGCCTGTTCGGTATCGGCTGGATATTTTTTGGCCGGACCAATGGCTGGGTGGCCATTGCCGGGTTGTTGGCCACCTGCGGTGCCGTGGTCACCGTCTGCACGACCGGCATGATATACGCGTCGCTGAAACCGATCGCCCAGTGGCACAGCCGCTTCACCCTGCCCGGCTACCTCATTTTTTCGGCAATGACCGGCAGTGTGCTGATGAACGCGCTGTTGCAGGGATTTGCGCTTGGTTCGAAGGTGCTCCTGGCGGCTTGCCTGCTGCTAACCATGCTCGGCTGGGGCTGGAAGCTGGCGACCTGGCGCTACAATGACCGGCTGGAGATCGCAACCAACGCCAACACCGCGACGGGGCTGGCCGGCGGCACGGTGCGGTCGCTGGAATGGCCGCATACCGAGGAAAACTACCTGCTCAAGGAAATGGGTTTTCGCATCGCACGCAAACACAGCGCGCGGCTGCGCCAGATCACGCAACTCCTGGCCTTCGCACTGCCCGTCTTACTGTTGGTCGCCGCTTTTTCCTTGCCATGGCCGTTCGTGGCGGTGGTTTCGGTGATCGCCGCGATGGCACAATTCGCCGGCATGCTGGTCGAGCGCTGGCTGTTCTTCGCCGAGGCGAAGCACACGGTTACCCTGTACTACGGACGTTAATCTCAGCCCGGCCGCAACATCGAGCGGGATATCGCAAAAATGCGGTCCGCGCCGAGCATGTAGGCCATCAAAGTATCCAGCCGGAACAGCCCGGCATAGGCGCGGTCGAGCACGTTGAGGGAGCCGGTATAGGCGCCGAAGGCCGGCATGATCATGCGGCCGCCGTCGCCAGCGAAGCAGCGCCGCCGCACCGAGCGGCCCTGTTGCACGATGCGGGCGCAGGGATGCAGATGTCCTGCTATTTCGCCCTCGACGCGCACCTTCGATGGCTCATGCCGGAACAGCAGCGAGCCTATGGCGAGTTCGCGCACCGTTTCGCCCGGCAGGTCGCCGGGTGCTTCCGGATCGTGATTGCCGGCAACCCAGAACCAGTCGCGGCCTGACATCAGCGCCTCCAGCCGCTCGCGAAAGCTCGCATGCATGCGTCCGGCGCCGCCGCCATCGTGAAAACTATCGCCCAGGCTGATGACCATGGATGGCTGATAGTCAGCGATCACGGCCTGCAGTCTCAGCAAGGTTGCACCGGTGTCGTAAGGCGGAATCAGCGTGCCGCGCCTTGCCAGCGACGAACCCTTTTCCAGATGCAGGTCGGACACAGCCAGAAGCCTGAACTCGGGAAAATAGAGCACACCGCGCGGATCGCAGACGGCGCGCTCGCCGGCGATGCCGACAAGGTCGGCCTCGCCGATCAGCGATGTGCGCGCCAGCGAAAAATTCATTCCTCGACCATCCCCGGCCCCATTGCCTCCTCGACCAATGTCGCCGCATCCATAAGCAGCGTTTCATCAGCCTCGCCGTTCACCGGCATCTTGCCGATCTCAAGCATGATCGGCACGGCAAGCGGCGAAATCTGTTCAAGCGCCTTATGCACGATTCGACCCTGGATGCGCGAGAGCATGTCGGCAAGTCTGCTGACATCGAGCAGACCGGTCGCCGCATCCGCACGTGTCGCCTGCAGCAGGATGTGGTCCGGCTCATGGCTGCGCAGCACATCGTAAATGAGATCGGTCGACACGGTGACCTGGCGGCCGCTCTTTTCCTGCCCCGGATGGCGTTTTTCGATCAATCCCGAAATCAGCGCGCAGTTGCGGAAGGTGCGCTTGAGAAGCCAGCTGTCGGCCAGCCAGGCTTCGAGGTCGTCGCCAAGCATGTCCTGGTCGAAAAGTGCACTGAGCGAAGGCTTCCGAGCTTTGAACATCGTGCCCATGTCGCCCAGTGACCATATCGCCAGTGCATAGTCGGTGGCGACAAAGCCGAGCGGCCTGGCTCCCGTCCTGTCGAGGCGGCGGGTGAGCAGCATGCCGAGCGTCTGGTGCGCTAGCCTGCCCTCGAACGGGTAGGCCACGAGATAATGGCGATTGCCTCGTGGAAAGGTCTCGATCAGCAGGTCATTGCGTTTGGGCAGCACCGATTTGTCGGCCTGGAACCGCAGCCAGTCGGCGACCTGCTTGGGCAGCTTCTTCCAGCGCTGCGGGTCGTCCAGCATGATGCGGACCTGTTCGGCGAGATAGGTCGAAAGCGGGAACTTGCCGCCGCCATAATAGGGCACCTTGGCATCGCTGCCCGGCGCGTTCGACACGAAGCATTCATTCTCGCGAATGCCTTCGAAGCGCAGCACCTTGCCGGCAAACATGAACGTGTCGCCATGCGTCAGCGTTTCGAGGAAGGCTTCCTCGATCTTGCCGAGAACCCGGCCGCCGCGCGAAGCCGCGCCTTTGCTGCCGGCCTTGATGTAACGCACGTTGAGGGCCGGCACCTCGATGATGGTGCCGACATTCAGCCTGTATTGCTGGGCAACGCGCGGATTGGACACGCGCCACAACCCATCCTTGTTCAGCCGGATGCGGGCATAGCGCTCATAATTCTTCAGCGCATAGCCGCCGGTGGCGACGAAATCTACGACACGATCGAATGTCGACCGATCGAGGCTGACATAGGGCGCGGCTGTTTGCACTTCCTCGAACAGATCATCGGCACGGAATGGCGCGCCGCAGGCGCAGCCCAGCACATGCTGGGCCAGCACATCGAGGCCGCCATCGATCAGAGGCGGCGTGTCCTGCGCGCCGAGATAATTGGCATCGAGGGCGGCCCGGCACTCCAGCACCTCGAAACGATTGGCCGGGATCAGGATCGCCTTGGACGGCTCGTCCATGCGGTGGTTGGCACGGCCGATGCGCTGCGCCAGCCGGCTCGCCCCTTTCGGCGCGCCGACATGCACGACCAGGTCGACATCGCCCCAATCGATGCCGAGATCGAGCGTCGAGGTGGCGACGATGGCACGCAGCGCATTCTCGCCCATCGCCTTCTCGACGCGCCGGCGCTGGGCAACGTCGAGTGAGCCGTGATGCAACGCGATCGGCAAGGTATCCTCATTGACCCGCCACAATTCCTGGAACAGCAGCTCCGCCTGGCTGCGGGTGTTGACGAACAACAGGGTCGTCTTGTGGCGCTTGATCTCGTGGTAAATCTCCGGCGTGGCGTAGCGCGCCGAATGCCCCGCCCACGGCACGCGCTCTTCCGAATCGAGGATGGAGATCTCCGGCTTCGCACCGCCCGTAACGACGATCAATTCGGCCATCCCCGGGCTTGTCGACTCTTTGGGTGGATTCTGGCTGACCAGCCAGCGCCGCAACTCGTCTGGCTCGGCCACCGTCGCCGATAGCCCGATCGTCTGCAGGCCAGGGACAAAGCTGCGCAACCGCGCCAGCCCGAGCGCCAGCAGATGTCCGCGTTTCGACGTCACCAGTGAATGCAATTCGTCGAGCACGACGTAGCGCAGGTCCTCGAAAAAGCGTTTCGCATCACTGGCTGCAATCAGCAGCGCCAGCTGCTCGGGCGTGGTCAACAGGATGTCGGGGGGCACCAGCTTCTGGCGCTGGCGCTTGTGCCCGGGGGTGTCGCCGGTGCGCGTCTCGATGGTGACGGGCAGCCCGATCTCCTCCACCGGCTTGCCGAGGTTGCGCTCGATATCGACGGCAAGCGCCTTCAGTGGCGAGATATAGAGCGTGTGGATGCCGCGATGCGCCTGGCCCGGCTTTCGCCTTGGCCGGTTCGCAAGTTCAGTCAGCGAGGGCAGGAACCCAGCCAGCGTCTTGCCGGCGCCAGTCGGGGCGATCAGCAGGACCGACTGTCCGGCCTGGGCCTTCGACAGAAGTTCAATCTGATGGGCGCGCGGCGACCAACCTTTCTCGCCAAACCATCGGATGAATGGTTCTGGCAGGACTACGGTGGCATTCTGTTCGGCAAGGCGCGGTTGCTCTGTCACGTGCCAGAGTTAGCGCGACGGCAATCAATCGCCAAGAAGAATCGGAACAAAAGGGGATCGTTCTTTGCTACGGCCGCCGAAACCCCGTCGGGCCGCCATAGAGGTAGCCGATGCGGGCGACGGCATCCTTCAGTCCCTCGCGCGACACCAGCATGGTGTTGCCGTTGGCGTGGATCATGGTGTCGGCATCGGTCATAACGGCGACATGGCCCTTCCAAAACACCAGGTCGCCCCGCCGCAACCCTGAGAAAGCGGGCCCCGGTTCCAGCGGCTCGCCGAGCGTCGTCGCCTGCATGTCGGTATCGCGCAGCACGTTCCTGCCGGCCATGCGCATCGCCAGTTGCACCAGGCCCGAACAATCGATGCCGAAGCCGGAAGCCCCGCCCCACAAATAGGGTGTGCCGAGAAACATCTCAGCCACCGAAACGTAATCGGTGGCCACTTCACCGAGAGGCCGCAGATGACCTGCTATCAACGCTTCGCCGGAGGGCAGAACGGCATAGTGGGTGCCGCGTGTCTCGGCCGCATCCGTCACTGTCACCGTCGATCCCATCGACAATTGTCCTGAGATCGGAAACCGCAAATCGGGTCCAGGATAGAGAAAAGTGCGTGGTGCCGAGACGATGTGCGTGGGCGCATGTTCCCGCCCGCCCAGCATGGTATCGGCGACATAGCCGACATAGCCGTCACGTTCCGCCTGGACCCAGGCCCAGCCCTCAGCGACCTCGAAGACCAGGACATCGTCGCCGAACAGGGCTTGCGTGTTGACGCCGGCATCCGGCCGCGGCGCCTTGCGGATATCGGCCACGGCTGCAGTGATCCGCGCCGGCCGACCGGCAACGAAGCGGTCTGCGGCGACTTCGCCCTTCAGCCGTGCATCGGCGAGGTCGGAACGGAAAGCGTGAAGGCGGGCATCCCTGGCAGTCAAATCGGCAACTCTGAAATTAGATGGGTAACTCATGGGCCTTGGCGATGATATCATCGCCGAAGCGCTCAACAAAGAGAGCGCCCTCGACCGTGCGTCTGATCAGCACATTTCGCTTGTCGAGTTCGTCGCGATGGCGCGATACCAGTTTCAATGCGCCCATCGTGTCAAGCGCGCGCGTAATCACCGGCTTGGTGACGTTGAGGCGGGCAGCTAGCCCACGCACGGTATGTGGCGGCGGGTCGAGATAGATTGTGAACAGGATCGCGGTCTGGCGCATGGTCAGATCGGGTGCATCGTTGCGCACTTGCGACAGCATCACTTGCTGCCACAGTCGCAAGGCCTGGCTCGGGCGCATCGCAATCGACATCGCGCCAGCATGACGGCAAATTGTTTCGGTTCCGTTTCAGTTTCCAACCTGCTGAATCGGGATTTTGGCAGAAAGCCGGTTCCGACTTTTCGGGACCGTCGTTAGCCAAAACGTTTCGCGATGATCCAGTCCAGAGCTCGGATGCCTTGTGCCTCGCCGCCTGCAGGACCATGCGGGCGATCGGCAGGGTTCCAGGCGAAGATGTCGAAATGCGCCCAGGCCACACTCTTTTCGACAAAGCGCTTCAGGAACAGTGCCGCCGTGATCGAGCCGGCAAAACCGTCCGTGGTGACATTGTTGATGTCGGCGATCTTCGACGCCAGTTTTGAATCGTAAGGCCGCCATAATGGCATCCGCCACAGCGGATCCTCGACCGCAACAGAAGCCGCCGCGAGGTCGAATGCGAGCGTTTCGTCGCCGGTATAGAATGGTGGCAGGTCGGGACCGAGCGCGACACGGGCAGCCCCGGTCAGTGTCGCCATGTCGACCAGAAGCTGCGGCTCCTCCTCGTCGGCCAGCGCCAGCGCATCGGCGAGCACCAGCCGCCCCTCGGCGTCCGTGTTGCCGATCTCGACTGACATGCCCTTGCGGCTCGACAGCACGTCGCCGGGCCGGAACGCGTTGCCGGCTATCGAATTCTCTACCGCCGGAATGAGCACGCGCAGCCGCACATCCAGCCCGGCAGCCATGATCATCGAGGCCAGGCCAAGCACGTTGGCGGCACCGCCCATGTCCTTCTTCATCAAAAGCATGCCGGACGACGGCTTGATGTCGAGACCGCCAGTATCGAAACAGACACCCTTGCCGACCAGCGTCACCTTCGGCGCGCCTTGCTGCCCCCAACGCATGTCGATCAGGCGCGGCGCGGCGGTCGACGCGCGGCCGACGGCGTGGATCATCGGGAAATTTTGATCGAGGAGCTCGTCGCCCTTGATCACCGAGACTTCGGCCTTGTGCCTGTCGGCAAGGGTCCGTACCGCCTTCTCCAGGTCTTCCGGGCCCATATCGCTGGTCGGCGTGTTGACCAGATCGCGGGCCAGGAAAACGCCATCGACAATGCGGCGAGCCCGCCCGGTATCGACACCGGCCGGCAGGCCGAAGCGTAGCGCCCTGCCAGGTTTCTTGCCATAGCGGGTGAAGACATAGCCGCCGAGCATCAGCGCGATTGCCGCGAGTTCCGGCTCGGCCGGCGTCGAGGCGAAATGCCAGTCGCCTTCCGGCAAGGCTCTCGACAATGCGCCGAGGGCGAGCGCGCCTTCGCCATCGCCGGTACCGAAGAGCGCGCCGCCGAGCGCTCCGTTTTCGCCAGGCACGACCAGCGTCCTGCCTGCCTCGCCGGAAAAGCCGTTGGCTCTGGCCCAGGCGACAGCCGCTGGCGCGAGACCGGCTGCGTCCAGCCCGTCGCTGGCGACCAGATGGACCGGCAGTGCGCCCGGCAGCTTCTTCTCGACGAGTTCGACAGGCATTCGATGGTCTCCGTGCGGCGGGCGCCCCCGACTCGGCGTTCTTAACTGTCCGTTAGGGTTAACAGAATATTTCTGCGAGAGGGAAGACGGCCACGCAATGGCCGCGCATGAATGGAGGCTTAGGTAGCCATGCCGACCAACAGCACGATCAACGCCAGGGGAAAACGGCTCATCACCACGGCCCTTGCGCTGGCGCTCGCGGCGGGCGTCGCCGGTTGCGGAACCGACAAGCTCTCCACCGGCTCGATCGGGCGCACCGGAGGCAAACCGCTGGAAACCATGTCGACCGGAGAACTGCACAATGCCACCGGCGCCCTTGGCCAATCCTACGCCAGGAACCCCAACGACAAGCGGATAGCGACGAATTATGCGGCGGCACTGCAGATGGATGGTGACGCCGACCAGTCGCTCGCCGTGATGCGCAAGCTGGCGATCGCTCTGCCGAAGGATCGTGACGTGCTTGCCGCCTATGGCAAGGCGCTGGCGGCCAACGGCCAGTTCGAGGCGGCGCTTGACGCCGTGCGCCGCGCTCAGACACCGGAATATCCCGACTGGAGGCTGGTGTCGGCCGAAGCGGCCATTCTCGACCAGACCGGCCAGAAGGATAATGCGCGCCAGCTTTACCGCAAGGCGCTCGAACTCAAGCCGAACGAGCCTTCGGTGCTCTCCAACCTTGGCATGTCCTATGTGCTGGAAGGGGACCTGCGCACCGCCGAAACCTATATGCGCTCGGCCGCGCAGCAGCCCAATGCGGACAGCCGGGTCCGCCAGAACCTGGCGCTGGTCGTCGGGCTGCAAGGCCGTTTCGACGAGGCCGAGAAGATCGCCTCGCAGGAACTCTCGCCTGAGCAGGCGCAGGCGAACGTCGCCTATCTCAGGCAGATGCTGGCACAGCAGAATGCCTGGAGCCAGCTCAAGGATCAGGACAAGTCAAAGTCCGCGACCAACTGAAACGGCAATCCGCAAGAACCTTGAATGAATGAAAAAGCCGCGCTGCATCCAGCGCGGCTTTTTCACATGTCGTACAGGGATTTGCCGCGCTGCTACTGAGATGCTGCCGGCGCCGGACGATCTCCGAAGATGCCGCGCTGACTGACCTGAATGCCGGCGGGGCCCAGAATGATGGCGAAAAGCACAGGCAGGAAAAACAGGATCATCGGCACGGTGAGCTTTGGCGGCAAGGCGGCGGCCTTCTTCTCGGCCGCATTCATGCGCATGTCGCGACTTTCGGCGGCAAGCACGCGTAGCGCATGCGCCACCGGCGTGCCGTAACGCTCGGCCTGGACGAGTGCCTGCGACACCGACTTGACCGAATCCAGTCCGGTGCGACTTGCCAGGTTCTCGTAGGCCTGCTTGCGCTCCGGCAGATAGGAAAGCTCGGCATTGGTGAGGATGAATTCTTCCGCCAGCGGCACCGATTGCGCGCCGATCTCATCGGCGACCTTGCGCAGCGCTGCTTCCACCGACATGCCCGATTCGACGCAGATCAGCATCAGATCGAGCCCATCCGGCCATGCCATCTGGATTGACTGCTTGCGCTTGGTGGCACGGTTGTTGACATAGACGACCGGTGCGTAGAAGCCGCCATACGCAACGAGGATACAGACGAACAGCCGGATGACCAAAGGCTTGTCGGGCAACGCCCCGAGCACGAAGATGTAGATTGTGGCCAGCGCAAAGCCGACAAAAGGAAGTACCAGACGGAAGAAAAGAAACCGCGTCAGCGGATTCTGGCCCCGAAACCCGGCCACTTTAAGTATCTGCAACGTGCCTTCGTCGGCGAGCGCGCGCCTCAGATCCAACCGGTCGACAATGTTGCGCATGCCAACAGACTGTTCCTCGCGCAGGCCCTTGCGACGGCGATCCGCCTCGACGGCAAGCCGGGCGCGCTGTTTGGCACGCAATTCGTCGCGTTCCAGCGCAACGGTTTTCATGCGTGACTTGAGCTGGTTTCCGCCAAACGCCGGCAGCAAAGTGAAGACGGTCGCAAACACCGCTATTCCGACCAGTAGCGCGATCAGGAAGCTTGGATCCGTCAGGGTTTTGACAACTTGCTCGGTCATGCCAGCATCCTAGACTTCGAAGTTCATCATCTTGCGCATCACCAGGATGCCGATCGACATCCAGACCCCAGCGCAACCAAGGATCAGATTTCCGACGCTGGTGGTGAAAAGCGGCATCAGGTAGGCCGGGCTCGACAGGTAGACGAGAAAGGCGACGATGAAGGGCAGCGCACCGATGATCGCGGCGGACGCCTTTGCTTCCATCGACAGCGCCTGCACCTTGGCCTTCATCTTCTTGCGATCGCGAAGCACGCGCGAAAGATTGCCCAGCGCCTCGGAGAGATTGCCGCCGGCCTGCGACTGAATCTGGATGACGATGCCGAAGAAGCTCGCCTCCGTGCAAGGCATGGTTTCGGGCATGCGCAAGGTTGCGTCGGGGATCGAGAGGCCCATCTGTTGTGAATCGACGATGCGACGAAACTCGGCCTTCACAGGCTCGGGCGATTCGTTGGCGATCAGGCGCACGGCATCGTTCAGCGGCAGGCCGGATTTGACCGCGCGCACGATGATGTCGAGCGCGTTTGGAAATTCGTTGAGGAATGCCTTGACCCGACGCGCGCGACGAAACGAGACGAACCAGCGCGGCAGGCCGAGCGCCCCGGCCAGCAGCACGCCAGGCAAGGCGAGCTTCGGCGCTCCGGCCACAAAGGCGGCCATTGTCAAAACGAGGCCGCATACGGCGGAATATATATAGAAGCGCTCTACTGTGGTCTTCAGGCCGGCCTGGCGGAGTTGGACCTTCAGCGGCGGTTTCTTGACGGCGCTGTCCTTGGTTCTCTGCTTTGCGTCGAGCTCGTTGAGTGAATCCTGAACCGACTTGCGCCGCTTGGTGGCTTCCGCCGCGCGATCGCGCGAGGCCTTGACGACCGAGCGATCCGTCTCGGCGGTCCTGATCGTTTCGAGCCGCTTGCCGACCTGTTTCTCGTTGCTGATCCGAGTGAACAGAAATGCATAGGCGACGGCGCCGGCGCTGAAGCCGGCGAGTACGACAAACGCCAGTACTGTGCCGTCAAATCCAAACATTGGCTCGAACCCTTACGCCCCAAGATGCGTCAGTCAGCGCGTTTCTCCATCGCCTCGAGCGCAATGGCGAGGCGCTGCTCCTCGCCATAGTAGCGGGCACGGTCCCAGAAGTGCGGACGACCGATGCCGGTCGATACATGTTCTCCCAGCAGCCTGCCATTGGCGTCCTCGCCCTTGATGTTGTAGAGGACGATATCCTGAGTAATGATGACGTCGCCCTCCATCCCGATCACCTCGGTGATGTGGGTGATGCGGCGCGATCCGTCGCGCAGGCGTGCCGCCTGGATGATCACATCGATGGAGCCGACGACGATTTCGCGCACTGTCTTCTGCGGCAGTGAATAGCCGCCCATGGCGATCATGGATTCGATACGGTTCAGGCATTCGCGCGGGCTGTTCGAGTGGATCGTTCCCATCGAGCCGTCATGGCCGGTATTCATCGCCTGCAGAAGGTCGAACACTTCGGGTCCGCGCACTTCGCCGACGATGATGCGCTCGGGCCGCATGCGCAGGCAGTTCTTGACCAGGTCGCGCATCGTCACTTCACCCTCGCCCTCCAGATTGGGCGGGCGGGTTTCAAGGCGCACGACGTGCGGCTGCTGCAATTGCAGCTCGGCCGAGTCCTCGCAGGTGATGACGCGCTCCTCGCGGTCGATATAGTTGGTCAGGCAGTTTAGCAGCGTCGTCTTGCCCGAGCCGGTACCGCCCGAGATGACGATGTTGCAGCGAACACGACTGATGATCTTGAGAACTTCGGCGCCCTGCGGCGAGATCGCGCCGAACTTGACCAGCTGATCGAGCGTCAGCTTGTCTTTCTTGAATTTGCGGATGGTGAGCGTGGCACCGTCGATGGAGAGCGGCGGCGCGATGACGTTGACGCGTGAGCCGTCGGGAAGGCGGGCGTCGCAGATCGGGCTGGACTCGTCGACACGACGGCCAACCTGGCTGACGATCCGCTGGCAGATGTTGAGGAGCTGCTGGTTGTCACGGAAGCGAATGCCGGTCTGCTCGACCTTGCCGTTGACTTCGATGTAGACGTTCCTGGAGCCATTGACCATGATGTCGGCGATGTCGTCGCGGGCGAGCAGCGGCTCGAGCGGCCCATAGCCGAGCACATCGTTGCAGATGTCCTCGAGCAGTTCCTCCTGCTCGGCGATCGTCATCGCGAAATTCTTGATCGCGATGATGTCGTTGACGATATCGCGGATTTCCTCGCGCGCGCTTTCAGGATCAAGCTTGGAAAGCTGCGACAGGTCGATGGTGTCGATAAGCGCGGAGAAGACCTGGCTCTTGGTGTCGTAATAAGTCTCGCTCTTTTCGCGCTGTGCCCGCTTCGGCTCAGGCGCCAATGGCGGCGCCTCGACCGCACGGCGCGCCGGCGGCGCGACAGGTGAGCTTGGCGCAGCCGCAGGCCTGGCCAGAACCGCCGTGTCCGTGGAACTTGCAGCCGGCGGCGCAACAGGCGCTGGTGCTGGCGGGCGAAATTCCGGCGTGAACCGGTTGCCGTCGTCGCTGCCTCTTTTACCAAACATGATCGACTACCGATTCCACTGCTGAAACGTCACTTCTTGTTGCGCGAAAGCTTGCCGAGCAAATTGCCAAGCCCGGCCTTCTTCTTGGCCTTGATTTCGCTGCGCCCGGTCAGCACATGCGCCATTTCGTTGATCATTGCGACAACCGGGTTCTTGGCATCCATTTCGCCGAGCATGCGTCCGTTGTTGGCGGCATTGCCGAACAGCAACGGATCAAAACCAATGACCGACATTGCCGACAGGCCGAGCGGCTCGGCGAAATCGGACGGCGAAATTTCCGGGCGCTTCGGGACGCCGGCCTGGTTGATGATCAGCTTCGGCGGCGGATCGTTGGGACGAAGCCGCTTCAGCATGTCGACGAGGTTCTTGGTGTTGCGCAGATTGGCCAGTTCCGGCGTCGCCGTGATGACGATCTCATCGGCCTTTATCAGGGTGTTCTTGGTCCAGCCCGTCCAGACATGGGGAACATCGAGAACCAAAAGCGGCACGCTGCGCTGAGCAGTGTCAACGAGCTGCGTGAAGGCCTCGGGATCGAAATCATAGACCCGATCGAGTGTCGAAGGCGCTGCCAGCAGCGACAAATGCTCGGCGCATTGAGTCAGCAGCCGGTCAAGATAGACTTCATCGATACGCTCCGGCGAAAACACGGCCTCGGCGATGCCTTGCGCCGGATCCTGGTCGAAGTTGATGTTGGCCGTGCCGAAAGCAAGATCGAGATCGGCAACGACCACTTCGGATTTGAACAGGGTCGACATCGCCCAGGCGATATTATGAGCAATCGTCGAGGAGCCGACACCACCCTTGGCGCCAACAAAGGCGATCGAGCGGCCGAGCGGCTCGGCTTCCGGATCGATGAAGATCGACGATATCACGCTGACGATGTCGGCCATCGACACCGGCGCGATCACATATTCGGAAATGCCGTTGCGGATGAGTTCGCGGTAGAGGCCGACATCATTGTAATGACCGATCACCACCACCTTCGAGGTCGGATCGCAATATTCCGAAAGCTGGGCGAGTTGCTCCAGCAATTGCTTCGGTTCGCTGCGCGATTCCAGCAGGATCAGGTTGGGCGTCGGCGCCGATTGGTAGAATTCTATTGCGGTGGGGACGCCGCCCATATGGACCTTGAGATGCGCCTTCGTCATGCGGCGGTCCTCGCCGGCGCGCTCGACCGGATTGGCAACTCCCTCGGTCTCGCAAAATGCCTGGATCGAGATGCGCGGGATCGGCCGCAATGCCTGCATCGCGGCAATGTCCTGCTGCGAGGTATCGCTGCCATCCACCGGGGCATCGTAGGCAAGGTTGCTCATCGTCATGCTCTTTTCCGTGGCCTGTTCAATCCGAGACTGGCGGCTCAGTACGTCACTTCCGAATTGCCGAGAAACTCGTCCGAAATGCCTCTTGCACGATAGACATCGATCACCGCGCCGCGATTTTCAGCATCGATTGTGGAGGGCTTGCGCGGGCCGAGCAGATCGGCCGGATTGGCCATCTGGGCGGCAAGATTATTCTGATAGGAGCAGCCGAAATCGGCATAGTGCTTGTTTTCCGACGTATCGACGAGGTCGTCGGGCCAGCGTCCGCATTTGTCGGTCTGGGCTCTCACCGAGATATAGGAGATGCGAACCGGGGCGGATGTCTCGCTCGAGCCGGCCTGATATGAGACCACGACGATGCGGTTGCGCTTGATGCCGCTGGCGACTGCGAGCCTGGCGAAATCACGGCCGGCCGCCGTCGCGGCAACCTCGTTGGCCGATCCGCTCGGGACCTGAATCGTCAGCGTCGGGGCGGCGCTCTTGTCATAGCCGTCGAGAAAGCCAAGAAGCGTATCGCGCTGCGAGCCGGTCATGCCGCGGTCACCAGCCCCGACAGGCAGGTCGATCTTCTGGTTCTTCTCCGCGATCACGATTGGATGGTTGGTGCGATAGTCATCCGGGATGGCGCCGACCGTGATGCTGTCGCGATGGGCGCAGCCGGCGAGCAGCGCCGCCATTGCAACCGCCACGACCGGAACGGCTCGCCGGCTGACCTGCGAACTGCCAAAGCGCATCCTTGTGGCGATGGTGCTTGCCTTCAATGCTGACTGAGACATGTCCGCTTCCCCGCTTACTTGTAGATGAAGCCGACGACGCCGTGGTAGCGGCCGTTGGGCTTGTCGGTCTGCATGGTGCCGTAGACGCGATTGACGCGGCCGAGGAACATGGCGGCGCCGTCGCTGGCGGCGTTGAAATTGTCGTCTGGCTTGGCAAGGTCGTTGCGTGCGACCGGTTTCACCAGATAGGGCGTGATGATGATGACGAGCTCGGTCTCGTTGCGCACGAAGTCCCTGCTGCGGAAGAGCGCACCGAGCACCGGGATTTTTGTCAGCCCGGGCAAGCCGTTGACGGCTTGCCTGACATCGTCGCGAACCAGGCCGGCGATCATCATGGAGCCACCAGATGGCAGTTCCACCGTGGTGTCGGCGAGACGCTTGCGAAGCGAAAGGGCGTTCATGCCGGCGCTCGTCACGCCTTCGGACAACGATACGGATCCCTCGGTTGTTGGTTCGGAAACGGAGGTTCGGACTTTCAGGCTTATGCGGCCGGGAGACAACACCACCGGCTGGAATTCCAGGCCGATGCCGTACTCGATCTTTTCGACAGTGTAGGTCTTCAACCCAGTCTGGTTGTCGGTGGATACCTTCTGGTCGACGTTTGACACCATGTTGTATTCACCACCGACCTTGAAGGTCGCCTTCTCGCCGGAAACCGCGGTCAGGGTCGGCTCCGCCAAGGTCTTCATGACCCCGGACTGCTCCATGGCGTTGACATAAGCCTGCAGCCCCGACGCGCCGATCTGAAAGCCCGAGTTCGACAGCTGCTTGCCGAGACCCATGAAATTATCGCTGATCGCGCCGTAGCTGATGCCGTTGCTGCCACCGCTGCCGACCATGTTGACGCCGAGCTGCTTCATCACCGAACGGCTGACTTCGGCCACCGTCACCTTCAGCGTGACCTGATCGTCGCCGATGATCTGGAGCAGGTTCACGATCTTGCTGGTGCGGCGCTCCTGGTCCGGATTGTTGATGTCGACACCGCTCTGGGCCGAACCGCCGGCCGCCGTCTGCGAATATTGGCCCGTCGTCGCTTCACCGCCCGAAACGAAGATCGTCGCCAGGTCGACCGCGCGTTTTGCGTCCAGCGGCGTATCGACCGTTCCGGTCAGGACGACGTTGTCATTGAGCAGCTCCACCTTGATGGCCGACGTTGGGAGGAAGCGCCTGATATAATCCTCAAGGCCGGCAACGTCGCGTTCGACGGCCAGATCCAGACTGACGATCTGCTCGCCATTCGGGCCGAAGACAAAGATGTTCGTCTCACCAACCGCCTTGCCGAACAAGTAGATGCGCCTTGCGGTGCGGGTCACCGCATCGGCCACCGCCGGGTTGGCGACGAGAATGTCATAGGCATCGCTCGGCAAATCGATGACCACCGACTTGTTGAGACCGAGCTTGACGCGCTGGGTGGCCGTCGATGCCGTGACCTGAGCGTTTTTTGCCTCGACAATGCTGCCTTGCACATTCGTTCCGACGAGCAGCAGGCCGAATGCCGCGGCTACAATTGCCGGCAGTTTACCACTTAGCCTCATTTCCTTGCCCCTACCTCGGAAACTTCGCCCGACTTGATCAGCCTCACCGTTCCCCTGCGGCCATTGCCGGAAACGAGATAGTCGGCCTCACCCAGATTCTTTTCCTGCGTGTCCGCGACTGCCCGCAGTGCCAGGGTCAAGCGATCGGCCATTTGTTGGGCGACAGTGATGATCTCTGCCTGCTTGGGCGTCAGTTCCAGCGTGGCCGTCTGGCCCACCCTGGTTTTCTTGCCTTCCTCATCCTCCTGAATGGTCTGGTCGATGGCCAGGACGCGGATGTTCTTGAGGATGGTCTCGGTGTTGAAACCGGCGCCAGCGGCGCTGGCATCGGCCCTGCGGGTCATGATGACATCGACGAAATCGTTCGGAAGAATGAAGCCGCCGGCCGACGTGTCGGCCGAGATAGCCGTGGCGACCGCCCGCATGCCGGAAGGCAGGATCGACGACATGAAGCTCTGCCCCTCGCCGATCAGCTTGGAACGCCGCAGAGGCTCTCCGGCATACATCGCCACACGGGCAACGGAACTCTTCAGCTTCTCCAACGCCTCGGGCTCGGCGGCGCGGGTGATGAAATTCGCATTGACGCCGTCGGCGGGCCAGGATTGCCAGGCGATGTTGCTTTCGATCGGGCTGCCCATCGGAACGTCGCCCGAAAGCACAAGCACATCCTGCAGAGCCACCGCAGGGGCCTGAGGGCCGGATTCGACGACGACCTGGGGCGGCGGTGCCACCATGTTTTTCGCGACATAGCCCGCACCACCCGCCGCGGCCACCGCCACGCTCAGAATTATCAATCGCGATGCTGGCATCTGTCCGAACCCTTGCCCTGGCAAACCACGTAGCCAAGCCGGACTTTGCAGCGGCAATCGTCAAAACAAGGTTAATGTAATGCTTACGATCGTGATTAATTTAAGGTTTACATAAATTAGCCGGAACGCGCCCTGACCGGCCAAAATGGCCGGGCCGGCCCTGTTTCGAGCCGGTTGCGGCAATGCAGGCAGATAATAAAAAAGATCGTGCTCAGGCCGCCAGCCTGGTGAGCGCCCATACCATCAAGGGCGAATCCGGATAGGTCAGCAACCCGCCAAGGCCTAGCGCGACGCCGTAGGGAACGCCCTTTGCCTCGTCGGCGAAATGGCGCAGAAACGGATTCTGGCCGGTAACGGTCGCAAGCAACGACTTCCGGTAGATGATGATCGCGAGCGTCAGCAGGCCGCCGATGATTGTCGAGGCCACAAGATACTCGACGAGATTGACGTTGAGACCCATCCACATCGCGGTGGCTGCCAGAAGCTTGGCGTCGCCGCCGCCCATCCCGCCCATCGCAAACAAGCCAAACGTCACTGCAAGGACCAGGGCGCCGGCGGCGAAATGTCCGCCATAGGCCGCCCATTCCATACCCGTCAGAGGCGCAACCAGCGCAAAGACAACGACGAGCAGCACCGGCACGCGATTGGCGATCGTCATCGACAGCATGTCAGAGATCGCGGCAAACAGCATGCAGAACGGAAAAACCACGAAGATCAGGGCTTCAAGCATCGGCGCTATGCCTATTGTCGGCTTTCACGGGGCTTAACCTAGATATGTTCGATTAACGATTGATGAGGGCCGGCCGAAAAAACGAGTGATGTTGGCAGCGGCATGGAAAAAGGGCCGCCAAGCGGCGGCCCTTTTCCAAAACACAATCCAAGTGCGCTCGGCGACAAGGCCGATCAGGCGCCGCCCGGCGCGGAGTTCAGGGTGGTTCCGATGGCGGTGAACTTAGCGTTGAGCGAATTGCCGAGCGCGCCGGCGCCAGTGATGATGGCGAGCGCGATGAGAGCGGCGATCAGACCATATTCGATAGCGGTCGCGCCGGATTCGTCCTTCACAAAACGTGCGATGAGATTAGACATTCGAGAGCTCCTACTCCACGTGTTACAGCACTTCCGTCAACTTCTGTGATGGTCGATCGGATGCTGCCAATCTAGGGAGAAGCTCTTTCGATCGGCTTAATAAACAGCCTTACCGATTCCTTTCCCGGTTCGAACATATTGCGTGGTTAACTTCGGGCTAAAGTGCCGCCGAACCTTCCAGTCCAGGATTTGGCAGCCTTGCGGCCGCACCCGGACCATGCCTCGCGAGCACCCTTGCTGGCCATGACACCGTTGGCAGCACCGCATGCTTAACCGTTGGTTCACCAATCTCGTTCATGTTCCGTTGATCAGTCTGCTTGCGTGGAGCGCCTCAATGGCCCAGCCGAGATCGTCAATCGTGATTGCCGCGCTTCTTGCCGCCACGACCTTCGTCGCGCCAGCCATGGCCGGCGCCGGCATCGAGGTCACGATGAACCAGGCCAAGATCGTCAAACTGTCGCGCCCCGCCGACACAATAGTGGTCGGCAACCCGGCAATCGCCGACGCTTCCGTGCAGGATGCCTCGACGATCGTGCTGACCGGCAAAGGCTTCGGCGTCACCAATCTGGTCGTGCTCGATGCGGATGGCAGCCCAATCGTCGACGAGCAGGTTACCGTCATGCGGCAGGCTGCCTCGTCCGTGCGTATCTATAGGCGCGCCGAAATCCAGACAATGTCCTGCACGCCCTATTGCGAAAGCTCTTACAAGAGCGATGCGGAGAAGTCCTCCGAAGCTGAAATGAGTGTCAGCCACTAGGATGGTGCAGCTGAATGCCGTTCAGGTTATCGCCTGGTTAAGAAGCCAACGCCGACTTTAACGATCATCCAAACCGGAACTCAATCGGTTTGCGCTAATGCTCCCTCCGAGACCGCATAGAGACCGGCAGGATCAGACATGAGCATGGAATTCGGCTCCGCAGGCGAACACAAGGCGAGACGCCCAAGTTTTTTCGGCCGTTTTCTGCGCGACCGGCGCGGCGCCACGGCAATCGAATTCGCAATCCTTTCGGTCCCGTTCGCGCTGCTTGTCTTTGCCATTCTGGAAAGCTGCATCTCGTTCGCCAGCCAGGAAGTGATGGCCAACATCACCGATGATGTCGCGCGCCAATTGCGCACTGGCCAGTTGAAGGCGGCCGACGTCTCCAAAGACAGTTTGACGACCACGATCTGCACAAAACTGGAGATCATGGTCTCGCAGGATTGTCCCAATCAGCTGCAAGTGGATCTTCGCCAATATACGACGTTCGCCGACGCGGCCGCGGCCGGCTTCAAGATCCAGGGCGGCCAAATCATCCTGACGAACGGCACCGCCGAGCCGCCCTTTGCTGTTACGTGGGGGGCGGCGGGGTCGCGGAACATGCTTCGGGTCTTTTACAAATGGCCTATTATGACCGACCTGTTGGCGCAGTCGATGGGCGGCAACAAGACGCTGCATTTCGCATCGGTAACCTGGCAGAACGAGCCGTTCGACAACTGAGTTCGAGGCGGATGCACGAGCAGCAAGAAGAAAAAAGGCAATGGGCATGATGCGTGCGGGGGCACATCTTGGGATTACGGGAATTTGGCGGAAAGCAAGTCGATTCTGGTCCGATCGCCGCGGCATCGCGGCAGTCGAATTCGCCTTGATCATGCCCATTCTGCTGATCATGTATTTCCTGACAATGGAGGCGTCACAGGCCATCGAGACCAGCAAGAAGGTCAGTCGTATCGGCAGCATGGTGGCTGATCTCGTCACCCAGCAGACAAGCGTCCTCAAAGCCGACATCGACGGCATCATGAAGATCGGCTCCGTAACCCTTCAACCCTACAACCGCTCGAACCCGAGCATCACCATAACGGCAATACAGGTCTCGGCCGACGGGACGAGGGCATTGGTGGTATGGTCGCGCAAGTTGGTCGCAGGCGTCGCCGGCCCCGGCGCCGCCGCGACCACGGAGACCACGGTTCCAGCACCGCTCATGGTCGCCAACACCTTCCTCATCCGCGCCGAAAGCAATCTTGGCTACATCCCGGTCATCGCCTGGACGGCGAGCGACCAGCAGAAGCTCGGATTGACCTCGGCTTTCAGCAACATAACGATGGGCGAAACCTATTATCTGCGTCCCCGCAGAAGCGTGGCGGTTACTTGCAGCGACTGTTGAACCATGACGGCCAGGCAGTTTGCAGAACCGCTCCGGCTCTTAATCCACCGCGATTGCAGGTGAGAAGCCGTTACGCAGATTTTCCGTTTTGGAAATGCGCTAGTGCTGCTGACCTCTGCCCGAGACGAAGCGCACGATAGAAGCCGCCATCTCGTAGTCCTTTGGGGCAACGGCAGCGAAGCCACCGGAATGTTTCGGTTCCAGGAGGTGGTAAATGTCCGGAGTCGTCGACTTGAGGTTGGTGAGGAACACGGTGAGCCGTCGCTTGGCTTCAGGGTCGAGATCGCTACGCACCGCGTGGGGACCATATCTCAGCAGGCCAGACGTCCATACGACCCGAAGTTCCGCCGCTGAAAGGCCTGCCGCTTCGAGCCTGGCCTGCGTGCCCGATGCTTCCGGCTGACCGTCCGCCGCAGCCGTCACCCAGCCGAACAGACCATCGGCCGTGCCATCAATCAGCATCGTTTCGGCCGCTGCAGCCGAGTCGGCGCGGACCAGAAACGGTGCATCTTCCGCCAGCTTGTGGCCTTCCGCCGCCAACGCCACCAGTGGCAAAAGAGAACCGCCGACGCTGTCAGAAGGCGCAATGGCGATGCGATGGCTCTCCATCGCCGCCAGATTGGGCAGCTTGCCGTCCCGGGTCAGCAGAACGGAGCGGATACCGGTCGCGCCGTTGGAATCGACCGCAGCCACAAGTGGCTCGATACATAAGCAGCGCTGCGAGGCCGTCGCATAGGCGGTCGCCGAATAGATCGCGTATTCGATGCGGGCATTGGCCTGCGCCTCGATCAGCGCGGCATAGTCGCGGGCAACGACAAACTCGACCTTCATACCCAGGGCCTTGGTGTAGGCGTCGGTCAACACAGCCAGCCCGGGAACGGTATTGCCGGCGCCTGGCTCGGCAACAATGCCGATGCGAAACGTGCCGATATCGTCGCGCCAGTCGGCATGCGCCGGATTGGACCAGAACGTGGCCTGAACCAGCATGAGGGCGGCAGACACCTTCAGCGCAACGCTCATGACAAAACCGCCGTCTGTTTTTCTAGACCCATGCCCATGCTCGTCTCATCGTTGATGACATGCATTCTTTGTATGTGCATGTCGTTTGTATGTGCATGTCGTTGCCCAACCGCTGCGCAGCTTTGGGCGACATCAGTGGACCATCACGCCTGGCCGTTGCCGTTTGGTTTCCGAATTGCCAATGAAGTCGCGGAACCCTATGTCTGGTCATTCAAACTGGCAACAACTCGATGGCGCGCGCTTTCCTCTTCGTTCTGGACTCCGTCGGCATCGGTGGCGCCCCCGACGCCGATCGATACGGCGATGCCGGCGCCAACACATTCGCGCACATCACCGAGGCCTGCGCAGAAGGCCGCGCGGATCGCGAAGGGCTTCGCAGTGGACCGCTGTTTGTCCCCCACATGGCCTCGCTCGGGCTTGGCAAGGCTGCCGAAACCGCGACGGGACTGGGCTTTGCCAGTAGCGGGACAGATCTGCTTACCACTGCCTTCCACGGCGCCGCGCAGGAGGTTTCAAGCGGCAAGGACACACCGTCGGGCCATTGGGAAATCGCCGGCCTGCCGGTGCGCTTCGACTGGGGCTATTTCCCGGATACGGTTCCCGCCTTTCCGGCCGAGCTGACCGAGGCGATGATCCGCGAAGGCAAGGTGCCGGGCATTCTCGGCAATTGTCATGCGCCGGGCACCCAGATCATCGAGCGGCTCGGCGAGGAGCACATCCGTACCGGCATGCCGATCTGCTATACGTCTGTCGACTCGGTGCTGCAGATCGCCGCGCATGAAGTCCATTTCGGCCTCGAGCGGCTTTATGAATTCTGCAAGGTGGTGCGCAGGCTGGTCGACCCGCTGAGGATCGGACGGGTTATCGCGCGGCCTTTCGTCGGCGAAACCGCCGCCACTTTCGAGCGAACCTACAACCGCCATGACTACGCCGTGCCACCGCCGGAGCCGACCCTGCTCGACCGGCTGACGGCGCGTGGTAGCCGTGTCATCGCCATCGGCAAGATCGGCGACATCTTCGCCCATCGCGGGATTTCGCAGGAGCGCAAGGCGGCGGGCAATATGGCGATGTTCAACGAGGCGCTGGGCGCGATGGATGATGCCGGCAACGGTGATCTCGTCTTCGCCAATTTCGTCGACTTCGACACCGAATTCGGCCATCGCCGCGATGTTGCAGGCTATGCTGCCGCGCTCGAAGCGTTCGACCGGCGACTGCCGGAAGCATTTGCAAGGCTGCGGCAGGGCGATCTTCTCATCCTGACGGCCGATCACGGCAACGATCCGACCTGGCGCGGTACCGATCATACGCGCGAGCGCATTCCGGTGATCGGCACCGGACCGGGTTTCAAGGGCGGCGACATCGGGCTGAGAACGACATTCGCCGACATCGGTGAAACGGTGGCCGAGCATCTTGGGCTGGCGCACGGCCGTTACGGCACTTCCTTCTATACGGCGATTGGCGGCCATGCCTGAATTGCCGGAGGTCGAAACCGTCCGGCGTGGACTGCAGCCGGTCCTGGAAGGCGCCACCATTGCCCGTGTCGAGGCGCGCCGACCGGATTTGCGCTTTCCATTTCCCGAGAAGTTCTCGCAGCGGCTGACCGGCAAGACGATCACGGCCCTCGGCCGCCGGGCCAAATATCTGACGATGGACCTGGAAGGCGGTCCGGTGCTGATCTGCCATCTCGGCATGTCGGGCTCATTCCGCATCGAGACGACGGACGGCAGCGACATGCCTGGCATCTTCCAGCATGACCGCTCGAAGAGTTCCAATCACGACCACGTCGTCTTCCATGTCGTATCTCCGGCGGGCGTCCGATCCCGCGTGATCTTCAACGACCCACGCCGCTTCGGTTTCATGTTGTTTGCGGAAGGATCGCCGGACGTTCACCCGATGCTGGCCGGGCTCGGCGTTGAGCCAACGGGCAACACATTGGACGGCGTACTGCTTGCCTCGTTGATGAAAGGGCGGCGATCACCACTGAAGGCAGCGCTTCTCGACCAGCGACTGATCGCCGGGCTCGGCAACATCTATGTCTCCGAGGCGCTGTGGCGCGGCGGCCTATCGCCGCTGCGCGAGGCGGGCACGATCGCCAAACCGGGAAAGAAAGGCCATGCTCAAAGCGAACAACTCGCCCAGGCAATTCGCTCGGTGATATCAGATGCGATCGCTGCGGGTGGGTCCTCACTGCGTGACTATATGCAGACCGATGGGTCACTGGGCTATTTCCAGCATTCCTTCGCGGTCTACGATCGCGAAGGAGAGGCCTGTTCGAAGCCCGGTTGCAGCGGCCACATCGAACGGATCGTGCAGAGCGGCCGATCGACGTTCTATTGCCGGACATGTCAGCGGTGAGTTAGACGAGCGCGAGCAAGGAGAAGCAGCCATGACCTATGAAGCGATCATCACCGAAACGCATGGCAAGGTCGGACTGATCAGGCTGAACCGGCCGCAGGCGCTCAATGCGTTGAATTCGCAGATCCTGACCGAAGTGGTCGCAGCCGTGAACGGCTTCAGTGCCGATGCCGGTATCGGCGCCATGGTCATCACCGGTTCCGAAAAGGCTTTCGCCGCCGGCGCCGACATCAAGGAGATGCAGTCTATCTCTTATGCGGACGCCTACGCCCAAGACTTCTTCGTCGGCTGGGAGGAACTTACGCGGGCGCGAAAGCCTGTTATCGCGGCGGTCGCCGGCTATGCACTCGGTGGCGGCTGCGAGTTGGCGATGATGTGCGATTTCATCATTGCCGCCGACACGGCAAAGTTCGGCCAGCCCGAAATCACGCTCGGCGTCATCCCAGGCATGGGTGGATCGCAGCGGCTGACCCGCTTCGTCGGCAAGGCAAAGGCGATGGACATGTGCCTGACGGGACGGATGATGGATGCCGCCGAGGCGGAGCGTTCGGGCCTCGTGTCGCGGGTCGTGCCCGCCGCCGATCTTGTCGATGAGGCGCTGAAGGCGGCCGCCAAGATCGCCAGTTTCTCGCTGCCATCGGTGATGATGGCAAAGGAGGCTGTCAACCGCTCCTTCGAGACGACGCTTGCCGAGGGCTTGCGGTTCGAGCGCCGACTGTTTCACTCGCTGTTCGCACTGGACGATCAGAAGGAAGGCATGGCGGCTTTCGCCGAGAAGCGGAAGCCGAATTTCACCAACCGCTGATGCCAATCCTTTGGCTGGGAAGAAGTTGGCTGTTGGCCGCCAAAAAGAAGGCCGGGCAGCGTTGACGCGCCGGAAAAGCTGAACTATAAGCCGCACCAACCGAGGCGGCCCCGTGGCTGCCCGTTTGTTTTTTGCGCCCTGCGGCATCCCGCATGCGCCTACCAGATCAGAAGAGAGGCATCATGGCCAATACATCCTCGGCCAAAAAGGCAACGCGCAAGATCGTACGCCGCGCAGCGATCAACAAGAACCGCCGCTCGCGCGTGCGTACCTATATCCGCCAGGTCGAAGAGGCGCTTGCCTCCGGTGACAAGGCCGCCGCGCAGGCTGCGTTCAAGATCGCGGAGCCGGAATTGATGCGCGCCGCAACCAAGGGCGTGATCCACAAGAACACGGCGTCCCGCAAGGTGTCGCGACTGGCTCAACGGGTCAAAGTCCTGTCAGCCTAACATTACTTGCCTAGACTGATGTTCTTCGAACCCGGCCGTTTGTGCCGGGTTTTTTCGTTTGCCGGCAAGCACTTAAAAAGAATGTCCGAAAACGACGTTCTATGCGGATTTGTCCATTGGGAATACTTTGCCGGCGTATGCATGCCTGCACTTGGTCAGCATGCTTGAAATGGGCCGACTTAAAGATTCTTAGCTACCAGAAATAGTCTTTAATTTTCAGACATTTACCGGCGGTGATCCACAGCTTGTCCACATCGAGCCGGAGCGATGGGGGACAAGTGGCTGTCAAGTGAATTATTTCAGAATATTTCTCTCAGCGCGCGGTTTTTCATATTCGCCGGAAAAGGGTTTGAATCACAATGGCTTTGTTAAAATGTGCCGTTGCGGTACGCCGCTCGAACTCGCCTCCAGTAACCAGATTCCTTAAAAATCCGTTAGACGTGGCCTTGCCCTATCCACAGCGATTTCGGTAATGTCGATCCATCGAAAGGGACGGGCTCTGGGCCTTAAACCCAGCCTGAATCGGCCAGCTTAAATTGGCGGGATTTGCAACGCGGATCAAGTCCGCGGACCGATTTGGCTTGTCTTTTTTCGATACGGTAGGGGACTGGCGTAACTAGACATGGCAGGTAGACGGCGGCCGGCGCTCTTTTCGCCGGACGGTGTTGTGTTGCCCTGACATACCCAACGCGGACTGGCTTCCATGGGCCGGCACCGGTTCCCGCTGATAGTGGGCGACGTTCATCTGCCGGCGGCGGCAGCGGACATCGTAGCGAAGACGCAGTCGCCGGAACCGGATGCAGGAGGCGCATCCCCGGTGGAAAACAGGTACGGAAGGACAAGGAAAAGATCATGCAGAGCGGCATCGAAAGGGAGCTTGCGGGCGACCTCCCATTTCCTGGAACTTTGATCGGAGCAAGCGACATGGCGGTCCCCAATGACGCGGAACAGAAATTCGACCGGGTGAAAGCCCAGTTGAAGGCGCGTCTGGGAACCGAAGTTTATTCTAGCTGGTTTGGCCGCATGAAGGTCGCGGAAGCTTCCAAGGGCATTGTCCGCATCTCGGTGCCCACGGCATTCCTGCGATCATGGATCAACGGACATTACCTCGACCTCATCTCAGAGCTGTGGAAGCAGGAGGATCCGGGTCTCCTCAAGATCGACATCGTCGTGCGCACGGCGACCCGCCAGGGCCGTAGCCAGGCCGAGGCGGAGGTGGTGCCGGCACGCAAGATGACCCGCCAGACGCAGACTGCGCTCGCCGCCGGCACCGTCAGCCCCGGCCGGACAGAGCGTGCACCGGTCCCGCGTCCGGGCACACCGGTCGAGAGCGAATTCCGGCACAATGTGCTGGGGTCACCGCTTGATCCTCGCTACACATTCAGCTCCTTCATCGAGGGACCGTCGAACCGGGTGGCCTTCGCCGCCGCCAAGGCAGTGGCGGAATCGCAATCGAGCGCGGTGCGTTTCAACCCGCTTTTCCTTCACGCAACCGTCGGTCTCGGCAAGACACATCTGCTGCAGGCTATCGCGGCGGAATCGCTGAAGCAGAATCCAAAGTCGCGCGTCGTCTATCTCACGGCCGAGTATTTCATGTGGCGCTTTGCCACCGCAATCCGCGACAACAACGCGCTGACGCTCAAGGAGCAGCTGCGCGACATCGACCTGCTCATCATCGATGACATGCAATTCCTGCAGGGCAAGTCCATCCAGCATGAGTTCTGCCACCTGATCAACATGTTGCTCGACAGCGCCAAGCAGGTCGTCGTTGCCGCCGACCGGCCGCCGTCGGAACTGGAATCGCTTGAACCGCGGGTCCGCTCGCGCCTCAATGGCGGCGTCGCGCTTGAAATGTCGGCGCCCGATTTCTCCATGCGCCTTGGCATGCTCAAATTGCGCCTTGCCACCGCCAGGGTCGATGACGGGTCGCTGAATATTTCGGAAGAGATCCTCAATCACGTTGCCCGTACCGTGACCGGCAGCGGACGTGAACTGGAAGGCGCCTTCAACCAGCTGCTGTTTCGTCAATCCTTCGAGCCGCAGATCACCATCGACCGCATCGACGAAATCCTCGGCCACATCTATCGCACCGGTGAACCGAAGCGGGTCCGCATCGAGGACATCCAGCGCATCGTCGCGCGCCACTATAATGTGTCGAAGACCGAATTGCTGTCCAACCGGCGCACGCGCACCATCGTCAAGCCGCGGCAGGTCGCCATGTACCTGTCGAAGGTGATGACGCCGCGCTCGCTGCCCGAGATCGGACGGCGTTTCGGCGGCCGCGATCACACCACGGTGCTGCATGCCGTGCGCAAGATCGAGGACCTTTCTGGCAACGACAACACGCTGGCGCAGGAACTCGAGTTGTTGAGGCGGTTGATCAACGATCAGGCCTGACCGGACTGGGGCGAACCGGAACAACGCCGGAATTCAATGGCTTGCCAGTGCGGCTCGGGCCCGGAACGGGCTCGTGGCGGCGCATGGAATCGACCCGGATTTCGGTTTTGCGACACCGGCGCGCGGACTTGGCACGCTTTATCCCCAGAAAGCCCGCGTAGCCGGCCCGAACCGGTCGCGCGGGCTTGCGTTCGCTGATTTTTTCCTGTCAGTCTACGCAGATTCTGAGCCTGTTCAGACCTTTCGCGGGGTGCCGCTTACTGGTGACCCCGTCATTCATTCAAGCGAGCTTGTTTCGTCATGCGTGTTATCCTGGAACGGTCAAATCTCCTGAAGTCGCTCAACCACGTCCACCGTGTGGTCGAACGGCGCAACACTATACCGATCCTGTCCAACGTGCTGCTCAGCGCCGAAGGCGCCAGCCTTGAAATGAAGGCGACCGACCTCGACCTCGAGGTGACGGAAGCGACGCCCGCCAAAGTGGAGCGCGGCGGGGCGACGACGGTTCCGGCACATCTGCTCTACGACATCGTGCGCAAGCTCGCCGATGGCGCCGAGGTGATGCTTAAGACGGACGAGGACGGCAATGCCATGACGGTGACGTCAGGCCGATCGAGCTTCCGCCTTCAGTGCCTGCCACAATCCGACTTCCCGGAGCTTTCGGCCGGATCGTTCTCGCATATCTTCCGTCTCGAGTCGGTTGGCTTGAAAGGCCTGATCGAGAAGACCCAGTTCGCCATCTCCACCGAAGAGACACGCTATTACCTGAACGGCATCTACCTGCACACGCATGAGGTCGGCGGCAAGCTGAAGCTTCGTTCCGTGGCGACCGACGGCCACCGCCTGGCGCGCGCCGAGATCGACGCGCCGGCGGGTTCCGAGGGCATGCCGGGCATCATCATTCCACGCAAGACGGTGAGCGAGCTGCAGAAGCTGGTGGACGATCCGGATGTCGCGGTGACCACTGAACTGTCGGACACCAAGATCCGCTTCACCATCGGCAGCGTAATTTTGACCTCGAAGCTGATAGACGGCACCTTCCCCGATTATCAGCGGGTCATTCCGACCGGCAACGACAAGAAGCTGATCATCGACCGCCAGAGTTTTGCCGCCGCGGTCGATCGCGTGTCGACCATCTCTTCCGAGCGCGGCCGCGCGGTGAAGCTTTCGATCAGCGAGGGTCAGGTGACGCTTGCGGTCAACAATCCGGATTCAGGCAGCGCCACCGAGGAACTGGCCGCAGACTATTCGTCCGATCCGATCGAAATCGGCTTCAATGCCAAGTATCTGCTCGACGTTGCCGCGCAACTGACCGGCACGGAGGCCAAGTTCATGCTGGCCGACGCCGGTTCGCCGACGCTGATCCACGACATGGCCGACGAAACTGCACTCTATGTGCTGATGCCGATGCGAGTGTAGCCTCGGCCGAGTCATCAGCCCGGCTCTGCAGCCGGGACCGGCTACGAGAATGATGGTTGCGGCGACTTCCAGAGCAGTCCCAGGAAAGGTGTGAAACGGCTTTCCGTCCGGAATTGCGTCGAAACAAAGAGATAGAGCGGTTCGGCGTTTCCGTGAAACGATGAACGCTCTACAGGCGGATAGCGGTTGCCGGCACAGACCCACATAAGTAAGCTTACACTTACTAACTTTCGCAATTACGCGACGCTGACGATCGATCTGGCGCCGGGCGCCGTGGTTTTTTCCGGCGACAACGGTGCCGGCAAGACCAATCTCCTCGAAGCGATCTCCCTCCTGACACCGGGGCGTGGCTTGCGCCGCGCCCCTTACGCTGACGTCGCTCGCGAGGGCGGCGACGGCGGTTTTGCCCTGCATGCACGGCTCGACGGGCCTGACGGCCAGGTCGAGATCGGAACAGGCATTTCCGGTGGCGACAACCCCGGCGAAGGCGGCAGGCGGGTGCGCATCAACGGAGCTTCGGCGCGTTCGGCCGAGGACATGCTGGAATGGCTGCGCGTGGTGTGGCTGACGCCGGCGATGGACGCGTTGTTCACCGGGCCGGCCGCGGATCGCCGGCGCTTTCTCGACCGGCTGGTGCTGGCGATCGACCCCGGCCACGGGCAACGTGCGATCGACTACGAGAAAGCGATGCGCAGTCGTAACCGTCTGCTTACAGATGGGTCTCGAGACGACCGCTGGTTCGACGCGATCGAGACGCAGATGGCAGAAACCGGGGTGGCGATCGCCGCGGCGCGGGCCGAGATGGTGCGGCTGCTCGCCGCGATGATCGACAGGTTGCCTGACACGGGGCCGTTTCCGCAGGCCGATATCGGCCTTTCAGGAGACCTGGAGGCCGCGGTTTCCAGCACACCGGCAGTCGATGTCGAGGAGAGCTTCCGCCGGACGCTTGCAGACGGCCGCGACCGCGACTGTGCCGCCGGGCGCACGCTCGAAGGGCCACACCGTTCCGATCTGGTGGTGCGGCACCGTCCCAAGGCGATGCCGGCCGAGCTCTGTTCGACAGGCGAGCAAAAGGCGCTGCTGGTCGGCATCGTGCTGTCACATGCCCGGTTGACTGGCGAAATGTCGGGCATGACACCTATCATGCTGCTCGACGAGATCGCCGCGCATCTCGATGGCGGGCGGCGCGCGGCGCTATTTTCCATCCTTGAAGAATTGAACTGCCAGGTGTTCATGACCGGAACCGATGCTGCGCTTTTTTCCAGTCTCAAGGGGCGTGCGCAATTCCTGACTGTCGACCACGGCACAGTTGGGCCAACGATCTAACTCTGTCCCAAAAACCGCTCCACACTTTTGGGCGACATGCATGAGATTATGCATGTCGTTGTCCCAAAACCGCTCTACACTTTTGGGCGACATGCATTAGCCCCTGACAGGATTTTGCAGCCGCTATATGATCCGGCGATGACCCCTGCCGCCCTGACCGCCGACGAGATCGAACGCTATGCCCGCCACATCGTGCTGCCCGAGATCGGCGGCGTTGGCCAGCAGAGGCTGAAACAGGCGCGAGTGCTGGTCATCGGCGCCGGCGGGCTGGGCGCGCCGGTGCTTGAATATCTTGCCGCAGCCGGCGTCGGCACGCTCGGCGTGGTCGATGACGACACCATTTCGCTCTCCAACCTGCAGCGCCAGGTCATTCACGGCACGGACAGTGTCGGCATGCTGAAAACCGACAGCGCCAAGGCGGCAATCGCCCGCATCAATCCCAACACCAGCGTCGAAACGCACACATTCCGGCTGACTGCGGACAATGCCCCTGCCCTCGTCGCCGGCTATGACATCGTCGTCGACGGTTCCGACAATTTCGAAACCCGCTACGCGGTGGCCGATGCCTGCGCGAGCGCTGGGAAACCGTTGGTTCATGCCGCCGTCGGGCGCTTCGATGGCTCGGTGACGGTGTTGAAGCCATTCGAGGACGGCAAGGACGGCAAGCCCAATCCGGGCTACCGCGACCTGTTTCCCGAAGCGCCACCGCCTGGGCTGGTGCCGTCCTGTGCCGAAGCCGGCGTGCTTGGTGCGCTGACCGGTGTCGTCGGCACACTGCAGGCAATGGAGGCGATCAAGCTGATCACCGGCGTCGGCGAGCCGCTGGTCGGCAGGCTGCTGCTCTATGATGGGCTGGCGGCGCGTTTCGACACGATCCGCTACAAGAGAAACTGATCCCGTGGAACAGACTGAAGCTGTCTCCATCACACAGATTTCGGCCGATTTCGACCGTTGGGACGATGTGCTCGCACTGATCATGCGCGCCTTCGCCTCGATGGACGGCGTGATCGACCCACCCTCCTCTGCCCGCCTGCTGACCACCGATACTCTACGGGACAAGGCGCGGCGGGAGACCGGCTTCGTGGCACTCAAGGACGGCAGGAGCGTCGGCTGTATCTTTGCCCTTGAAAAGGTGGCGGAACTCTATGTCGGCAAACTCGCTGTCGCGCCGGACTGCCAGGGACAAGGTATTGGGCGGCGGTTGATGCAGGCGGTCGAAGATCTTGCCCTAAGCCGCGGCAAGGCGGCACTCGAGCTTCAGACGCGGATCGAACTGACCGCAAACCATGCAGCCTTTGCCCGACTCGGCTTTCACGAAACCGAGCGGACGGCGCATGAGGGCTCTTCAAGCCGACCTCGATCACCATGCGCAAGGTGCTTGTGTAAGCCTGGTCTTTCATTCTGCGTTTCGATTGCGTCAGGTTCTGAGCGGCAGCACGCGGTCCGGCGGGCGGTGGCCATCGACGAAAGCGCGTATGTTGATGATGACCTTTTCGCCCATATCGATGCGGCCTTCGAGCGTCGCCGAGCCCATGTGCGGCAACAACACGACCTTGTGCTTGGCGGCGAGCTTCAGCAGCTTGCTGTTCAAAGCCGGTTCGTGCTCATAGACATCGAGGCCGGCTCCGGCAATCTTACCGTCCTGGATGAGCCTGACCAACGCTTCCTCGTCGATGATGTCGCCGCGCGCGGTGTTGACGATATAGGCCGTGGGCTGCATCAGAGCCAGCCGCCGCGCCGAAAGCAGATGGAAGGTCGCCGGCGTCGAAGGGCAATTGACCGAAATGATATCCATGCGGGCCAGCATCTGGTCGAGGCTTTCCCAATAGGTCGCCTCCAGCCCGTCTTCGACGTCAGGCAGCACGCGATGGCGGTTATGGTAGTGGATCGAGAGGCCGAACGCCTTGGCCCGCCTGGCAACCGCCGTGCCAATGCGCCCCATGCCGACGATGCCCAGCCGTTTGCCCCAAATGCGTCGGCCAAGCATCCAGGTCGGCGACCAGCCGGCCCATTTCTTGTCGCCGGTGAGCACGTTGGCGCCTTCCGCCAGCCGCCGCGGCAACGCCAGCATCAGCGCCATAGTCATGTCGGCGGTGTCCTCGGTCAGCACATTGGGCGTGTTGGTGACGGTGATGCCCCTCTTGGCCGCGGCCTCGACATCGATCTTGTCGACGCCATTGCCGAAATTGGCGATCAGCTTGAGGTTGTCGCCGGCCTGGGCGATCAGCGCCGCGTCGATCTGGTCGGTCACCGTCGGCACCAGCACGTCGGCCTCCTTGACCGCGGCAACCAGTTCAGGCTGCGTCATCGGCCTGTCCTCGACATTCAGCCGGGCGTCGAACAGTTCGCGCATGCGGGTCTCGACCGGATCGGGCAGCTTTCGCGTGATGACGACGAGAGGCTTCTTTTTGCCTGCCATTGTTTCCTCGTACCCCGATCTCGTTGAGACCTCTTTAACCAAGACCGGCGAAACTGAAAGCCGGTCGCGGTGCCGATTACCCCATGTAACAAGCGGTGCCGCCGAAGACAAAGAAAAAGGGGCGCCGATGCCGCCAGGCAAGCGCCGAAAGGAATGAAAGTGTCTGGTTTCGCGTCGTTTCGCCTGACCCTCAGCGGAGCACTTCTCGGCGCTTTGCTTTATTCTCCGCTTGCCGCGGCGCAGAGTGCAGCAGCACCTGCCCAGAGCGTCGTCACGGTCGGGCCGAGCGGTTTGCCGCTGCCGCGATTCGTCAGCCTGAAATCCGGCCGCGTCAACTCGCGCGTCGGCCCCGGCGCCAACTATTCGGTCGACTGGATGTATATGAAGGCTGGCCTGCCGATGGAGATCATCCAGGAATTCGACACATGGCGCCGCGTGCGCGATGCCGATGGTTCGGAAGGCTGGATCAATCAGTCGCTGCTTTCCGGCCGGCGCACGGCAATCGTCGCACCGTGGCAGCGCGGCAAGGGCGCTCAGATCAACCTTCTCAACAGCCCCGACAAGGACGCTCGGGTGGTCGCGATGGTAGAGCCTGGCGTCATGGGCACGATCAAATCCTGCGACGGCCAGTGGTGCGAAATGACGTTCGATGGCCACACCGGCTGGCTTGCCCAGTCGATTGTGTGGGGCGCTTACCCCGGCGAGCGAGTCAAGAACTGACCACCCCATCGAGAGGACGCGGGATCAGATATATATAGGCCCGGCAAATCACGGTGACGGCAACGCGGCCGTGTCAGGAGCGTAATCCTGCTGGCTGGCAAACCCGGCAATCCATGCGACCGGTTCAGTATCACGCAGTCTGGTCGCCTGTATCAGACCGTGGTCGTTTGGCGCCCGATGCGGCCGAGATGGGTGTCCTGAAAGCTGGTCGACAGCTTGAGGCCGTAGCCCAGCGCACGGTCGATGGCGATGTGAGCGATCCAGATCAATGCGACCGCCATCACGGTCGCATTGCCGGACAGGTGCCCGGCCAGCAGCAGGAATACCGGTACGATCAGGATGTGCAGGGCGTTATAGGCAAGGGCACCGACGCGCGGCCCCGCCAGATAGCCCAACATCGATAAGTCCGGCGCCAGGATAAGCACCCCGAAGAGCCACCACGACATGCCAGTCGAGGCGTAGAAAACGACGGCAGCTGCCGCAACGATGGCCCATTCGAGCCGGATTGCCAGATCAAGCGATTTCAATCTCCCGCCGATCCTTCGCGGCGCTTGGGGCGCAGCCTCACCACGATGTCAACATTGGCGATCTCCATCCCCGCCGGTGGCTCCGGCAGGTTGGCGACCGTCACCGGACCGCTGTCGATATCGAATATGCGGTTTTCGCCTTCGATATAGAAATGGTGATGGTCGGAGGTGTTGGTGTCGAAATAGGTCTTCGCGCCCTCGACAGCGAGGATACGCAACAGTCCCGACTGGGTGAACTGATGAAGGGCGTTGTAGACAGTGGCCAGCGATACCGGCACGCCGGCGGCGACCGCTTCCTCGTGCAGTTCCTCGGCCGACAAATGACGATCGCCCTTGGCGAAAAGCAGGTCGGCCAGCGCAATGCGCTGACGCGTCGGCCTCAGCCCGGCTTCACGGACCCGCTTGTCCACAGCCACATTTCCCTTCCGGCCGTCCAGGTCCATCTTCTCGTCGAACCTCACAGTTCCGCCCCAAGACACGTCCAGAATGGCAAAATAATGAACTTCTGCCGATACCGGACCTTTTCAGGACATATATTCTGTCGTCCGAATGCGATCAATAGCGCGCATTGACCCAGGCAAACGAGCAGGTTAAGCGCAAACGCCGGTTTCCGGCCTGAAACAGATTGTGTTAGGAAGCCAACGACAGGGCACCCGATAGCCCGAACGGTATGGGGATGAGGTTGATGACGGGTAAATCCAGCTACGAGTATGACGAATTGCTGGCCTGCGCCCGCGGCGAGTTGTTCGGACCGGGCAATGCCCAGCTTCCCTATCCTCCCATGCTGATGTTCGATCGTATCACCGAGATCAGCGAGACGGGCGGCGCCTTCGAGAAGGGTTTCATCCGCGCGGAATTCGACATCAAGCCGGACCTGTGGTTCTTTGCCTGCCATTTCATCGGCAATCCGATCATGCCGGGGTGCCTCGGCCTCGATGCCATGTGGCAATTGACGGGCTTCTATCTTGGCTGGCTCGGCGAACCCGGCAAGGGAATGGCACTGTCGACCGGTGAAGTGAAATTCAAGGGCATGGTCACGCCCTCGGTGAAGAAGGTTGAGTACGGCATCGACTTCAAGCGCGTGATGCGTGGCCGGCTGGTGCTTGGCATCGCCGATGGCTGGCTAAAGGCGGATGGCGAGCCCATATACGCGGCAACGGATTTGAAGGTCGGTCTGTCGAAACAGCCGACGGTCGGCTGACCAGAATTCCTAGCCGGCCCTTGGCCAGCATCCCTGGAAGGAGTTGCGAATGAGACGTGTCGTTGTCACAGGCCTCGGCATCGTGTCGTCGATCGGCAACAATGCCAACGAGGTGCAAACCTCGCTGCATGATGCCAGATCCGGCATCAGTTTCTCCGATTCGTTCGCCGAGCATGGTTTCCGGTGCCAGGTCTGGGGTGCGCCGACGCTCGATCCATCCGCCATGATCGACCGCCGAGCGATGCGCTTCCTAAGCCAAGGTGCGGCCTGGAACCACGTTTCCATGGATCAGGCGATCGCGGATGCGGGCCTGGAAGAGAGCGACATCACCAACGAGCGCACCGGCATCGTCATGGGATCGGGCGGACCATCCACCCGCACCATCTTCGAGGCAGCCGAGACCACTCTGAAGAACGGCAGTCCCAAGCGTATCGGTCCGTTCGCGGTGCCGAAGGCAATGTCGTCGACCGCATCGGCAACGCTTGCCACCTGGTTCAAGATCCACGGCGTCAACTATTCGATCTCTTCGGCCTGTTCGACCTCGGCGCATTGCATCGGCAATGGCTACGAACTGATCCAGTGGGGCAAACAGGACATAGTCTTTGCCGGCGGCCACGAGGATCTCGACTGGACGATGTCGGACCTGTTCGACGCCATGGGCGCCATGTCGTCGAAGTTTAACGACAAGGCATCGACCGCTTCGCGCGCCTATGACGCCAATCGCGACGGGTTCGTCATCGCCGGCGGCGCGGGCGTGCTGGTGCTGGAAGAGCTTGAGCACGCCAAGGCGCGGGGCGCTAAGATCTACGCCGAGATCGTCGGCTACGGCGCGACCTCGGACGGCTATGACATGGTTGCCCCTTCAGGCGAGGGTGCGGTTCGCTGCATGCGCCAGGCGCTGGCCACGGTTTCCACGCCGGTCGACTACATCAACACCCATGGCACTTCGACGCCGGTGGGTGACTCCAAGGAAATGGGCGCGATCCGCGAGGTGTTCGGCGAGAAGATGCCCTACATCACCTCGACAAAATCGCTGACCGGCCATTCGCTCGGCGGAGCCGGCGTGCAGGAATCCATCTATTCGATCCTGATGATGCAGGGCGGTTTCATCGGCGAAAGCGCCCATATCGAGACGCTCGACCCCGAATTCGAGGGCATGCCGATCGTGCGAAAGCGCATCGACGACGCCAGGATCGACACCGTCTTGTCAAATTCGTTCGGCTTCGGTGGCACCAACGCAACGCTCGTTTTCCAGCGCTATTCCGCATAAGGATTTGCCGGCCATGGACGGATTGATGAAGGGCAAGCGCGGGCTTGTCATGGGTGTCGCCAACGATCATTCGATCGCCTGGGGCATCGCCCGGAAATTGTCCGAACATGGAGCGGAACTCGCCTTCACTTATCAGGGCGATGCCTTCGGGCGCCGGGTCAAGCCGCTGGCGGACAAGCTCGGTGCCTCGCTGGTGGTGCCGTGCGACGTCGAGGACAGCGCTTCGGTCGCCGCCACGTTCGAGACCCTGGGCAAGGAATGGGGCGGGCTGGATTTCGTCGTCCACGCCATCGGCTTTTCCGACAAGAACGAGTTGAAAGGCCTCTACGCCGACACCAGCCGGGATAATTTCGTCCGCACCATGGTGATCTCCTGCTACTCCTTCACCGAGGTCGCCCGCCATGCCGCCGCCCTGATGCAGGACGGTGGATCGATGATCACGCTGACCTATGCGGGGTCGGTCCGCGTCATGCCGAACTACAATGTCATGGGCGTCGCCAAGGCAGGACTGGAGGCCAGTGTGCGCTATCTTGCCAACGATTACGGTCCACGCGGCATCAGGGTCAATGGCATATCGGCTGGACCCGTGCGCACGCTTGCCGGCGCCGGCATTTCCGACGCCCGCCACATGTTCTCCTATCAGCAGCGCAACTCGCCGCTGCGCCGCACGGTGACCATCGACGAGGTCGGCGGCTCCGCGCTTTATCTGTTGTCGGGTCTGTCGTCCGGCGTCACGGGCGAAATCCACTATGTCGATTCCGGCTATCACATCGTTTCCATGCCGACGCTGGACGAATTGAAGCAGACCGACGGCGGACGAGACTAATGCACGTCGCCGAAGCGTGCGCAGCGGTCTTGGGACAACGACATTTATGAAACAAAGGCTTAAGATGCGCCGGCGGAATCCGTTTCAACGCGACGCGCTTTAACCCTCTAAAGAAATACTTTCGGTCGAATAAAATTAGATGCATTGGCGGAAACTCATTTTAAGGAGATATCCGCTAGAAAGCCCCGTACTCTGGGGATCTTTCAATGTCGGCCGTCAGCAACCCGAAGCGAACACCGGTGTTCCGATTGCTCACCATAGCGAGCTCGGGTCTCGGCAGTTTCGTCCTCGGACTCTGGGGCCTGAAGCTCGGTCTCGGCGAAGGCTTTGCCGGCATCTCCGCGGACATGATGGTCGCGATGATGGCCGCGCTTTGCGCACTGGCGGCGTCGGCAGCCGCGATGTCCTTCTTCGCCGGCGTGGATGAATCGGCGGATTTCGTCTTCACGGAAACCCATTTCGACAAACTGACGGGCCTTTTGGCGCGTCCGGCAATGGTCGGCAAGATTGCCGAGGCGGCGTGCGCGACAAGCCGGACCGGCGAGCCGATGTTCCTCATCGACATCGACATAGACCGCTTCAAGCAGATCAACGACGCCATCGGCTACAGCCAGGGCGATGAGTTGATCCGCGCCTTCACCAAGCGATTGAAGAGCTGCGTCCCGCAGCGGGCGCTGATCGGACGCATTGGCGCCGGTGAATTCGCGGTTCTACTCCCCGACAATCAGGTGTCCGGGTCGCTGGAAAGCACCATCGAGAGGCTCATCGACGAGATGATGGAGCCCTATGAACTCAGCACTCACCTGCAATCGGTCAGCCTGTCGGTGGGCATTGTGGCGATGCCCAAGGACGGCGTAGATCCCGTCCTCATCCTGCGCCGCTCCAATCTGGCGCTGCAGAATGCCCGCGCCAGCGGCGTCGGCAACTGGTCTGTCTTCCATGCCGAAATGGGCAGGGTCGCCGATCATCGCCAGTGGATCGAATCCGAGCTGAATACAGCCTTCGAGCGCGGTGACTTCGATCTTCACTACCAGCCGCAGCTCGACCTACCGACCGGCCGCATCGTCGGCTATGAAGCCCTGATCCGCTGGCGGCACCCCGAACGCGGCATGATCCCGCCGATGGAGTTCATCCCGATCGCCGAGGAAACCGGCATGATCGGCCCGATCGGCGAATGGGTGCTGCGCAAGGCTTGCAGCGACGCCCGGCATCTGCCCGACGACTGCTTCGTCGCCGTCAACATCTCGCCCGTGCAGTTCATGACCAAGGACTTCGTCGGCACCGTGCGCGACACCATGACGAGCACCGGCATCAAACCGTCGCGGCTGGAACTGGAAGTGACCGAGACGGCGATGATGCAGGATCGCGACCGCGCCGCCGCCATCCTGAAGCAGCTTGCGGACATGGGCATCTCGGTCGCCGTCGACGATTTCGGCACCGGCTATTCCAATTTGAGCTACCTGATCGACTTCTCATTCGGCAAGCTGAAGATTGACCGGTCCTTCGTCAGCCGCCTCGATACGGATTCCAGCTCAGGCGCGGTCGTCTCGACGATCGTCGGCCTTTCGCGCGCGCTCGGCGTCGGCATCATTGCCGAAGGCGTCGAGACCGAAAGCCAGGCGACGCTGCTGCGGGCGGCCGGCTGCGAGGTGGTGCAGGGCTATCTGTTTGGCAGGCCGGCGCCACTCAAGATCAGAATTGGCGACGCGCATGTCACCGACGAGGTCCGACGCGTCGCCAATCTGCATTGAATGCTACGCATTGTATCAACGGCGCGCGGCAAGCACCTTGAACATGCCGTCGCGGGCGAGCTCGACATGGCTCGAAAAGGCGGCCGACAGGATCGGCTCATAAGGAAGCTGGCGGTTGGCGACCATGAACAACCGCCCACCCGGCTTCAAGGCCTTGGCTGCAGCGCGGATCATGCCGGCACCGATCTCGGGCTCGGCCGCCCGACTGCGATGAAAGGGCGGGTTCATGGCGATCCCGTCGTAGCGCTTCTCTACCGGTTCCTTCAACAGATCGACCCAGAAGAAGTTCCTGGCGACCGACTGGCTAACCCCTGCCAGATTGAGCTTCGCGGCTTCGAGCGCATCGAATTCGGCCTCGTAGAGATCAAGCTCCGACAGGCCCTGTGAGCGGGCGGCGATCTCGGCCGCCACATAGCCCCAGCCGGCACAGAAATCGGCAACGTTGCCACGCAGATCATTGGGCAAGTTCTCAACCAGCAATCTCGAGCCGGTATCGATCCGGTCGAAGGAAAACATGCCGGGCGCGGTATGGAACCGGCCTTCAACCAGCAAGGCGGGGTTGGCGGCGCGCAATTCTTCCGCAGCAGCCAGATCGACAGGACGGCGTAACCAGAAGGCGATGCCGTGATATTTCGGCAGATGGTCCTCAAGCGGCACAAGTTCGTCAACGCGCTTGCGCAGGCTGGCTATGCCATCATCCTTGCCGCCGGCAACGATGACCAGCCCGCCCGGCGCCACGCGCTCAAGCGCCTGCGCGATACGCACTTCGTTCAGCCCGCGATGCCTGCCGGCCAGCACGAGTGCCATATCAAAACCGTCGCCTTCCGCTTGCGCGGTGACGATGACGCCGGAGGCCTGCAGCGCGCGAAAATGCGGCCGGAAGCCTTGCACGAGATGCAGCGTTGCCTAGAACCCTTGCGGCGTGCGAAAGCCCGGTTCAGCGCCGAGAAAGAGAACGCGCTCACCCTTCTGCGGCAAGGCGACAGCCTCGGCCTCGAACGGATGAAAAAGCGTCTTCAACGCCTCAGCAGACATTCCCGTGTCCCCTTCAAATGAAAACGGGCGCGACCTACCGGCGCGCCCGCTTCGATTGTGTGTTCAGGCCGATCAGGCGGCGTTTTCTTCGCCTTCGGTCTTCTTGTCGCGGGCGAGTTCTTTGCCGGTGGCCTGGTCGACGACCTTCATCGACAAGCGGACCTTGCCGCGCTCGTCGAAGCCCATCAGCTTGACCCAGACCTTGTCGCCTTCCTTGACCACGTCCGAGGTCTTGGCGACCCGGTCGTTGGCAAGCTGCGAGATGTGGACGAGGCCGTCACGCGGACCGAAGAAGTTGACGAAAGCGCCGAAGTCGGCGGTCTTGACGACCGTGCCTTCATAGATTTCGCCGACTTCCGGCTCGGCGACGATGGTGTGGATCCACTTCTTCGCCGCCTCGATCTCCTTGGCGTTGGACGAAGCGATCTTGACCGTGCCGTCGTCCTCGATGTTGATCTTGGCGCCGGTCTTCTCGACGATCTCGCGGATGACCTTGCCGCCCGATCCGATAACGTCGCGGATCTTGTCGGTCGGAATGTGCATCACTTCGATGCGCGGCGCGAACTCACCGAGTTCCGCACGCGCGCCGGTCAGAGCATGCGCCATCTCGCCGAGGATATGCTGGCGGCCATCCTTGGCCTGGTCCAGCGCGATCTTCATGATCTCCTCGGTGATGCCCTCGATCTTGATATCCATCTGCAGCGAGGTGATGCCGTTGGCGGTGCCGGCGACCTTGAAGTCCATATCGCCGAGGTGATCTTCGTCACCCAGGATGTCGGACAGAACCGCGAAGCGCTCGCCTTCCTTGATCAGGCCCATGGCGATACCAGCGACGGGCTTGGCCAGCGGCACGCCGGCATCCATCAGCGCCAGCGAGGTGCCGCAGACAGTCGCCATCGACGACGAGCCGTTGGACTCGGTGATCTCCGAGACGACGCGCAGCGTGTAGGGGAACTGGTCGGCACTCGGCAGCATCGGGCGAATGGCGCGCCAGGCGAGCTTGCCATGGCCGATTTCGCGGCGGCCCGGCGAACCCATGCGGCCGGTCTCACCGACGGAGTAGGGAGGGAAGTTGTAGTGAAGGAGGAACTTCTCCTTGTACATGCCGGTCAGCGAATCGACATACTGCTCGTCCTCGCCGGTGCCGAGCGTGGCAACGACCAGCGCCTGGGTCTCGCCGCGGGTGAACAGCGCCGAACCATGGGTGCGCGGCAGGACGCCGACTTCCGAGACGATCTTGCGGACCGTGCTCAGGTCGCGACCATCGATGCGCGAGCCGGTGTCGAGGATGTTCCAGCGCACGACCTTGGCCTGGAGTTCCTTGAACACGGCACCGATCTGCTCGGAGGTGTACTTGGCGTCTTCGCCTTCAGCCGGGGCAAACGCGGCCTTGACCTTCGCCTTGACGGCGTCGACGGCGGCGTAGCGCTTCTGCTTGTCGACGTTCTTGTAGGCAGTGCTGAGCTCGTCGCCGACGATCTTCAGCATCTCGGCTTCAAGGGCGGAATAGTCCGGCGCGGTGAAATCGCGCGGCTCCTTGGCGGCAACTTCGGCCAGCCTGATGATGGCGTCGATGACCGGCTGGAAGCCCTTGTGGCCGAACATGACGGCGCCGAGCATCAACTCTTCGCCGAGTTCCTTGGCTTCGGATTCAACCATGAGCACGGCGTCGGTGGTGCCGGCGACGATCAGGTCGAGCTTCGATTCCTGCATCTCATCGACATGCGGGTTGAGCACGTATTCGCCGTTGATGTAACCGACGCGGGCGCCGCCGATCGGGCCCATGAAGGGCACGCCCGAGAGCGTCAGGGCAGCCGATGTGGCAACGATCGACAGGATGTCGGGATCGTTCTCGAGATCGTGCTGGACGACGGTGACGACGATCTGGGTGTCGTTCTTGTAGCCTGAGGCGAAGAGCGGGCGGATCGGGCGGTCGATGAGGCGGGAAACCAGCGTTTCCTTCTCGCTCGGACGGCCTTCACGCTTGAAATAGCCACCCGGGATCTTGCCGGCGGCGTAGGTCTTTTCCTGGTAGTTGACGGTCAGCGGGAAGAAATCGAGGCCGGGCTTCGGCTCCTTCATCGAAACGACGGTGGCGAGAACCTTGGTCTCGCCATAGGTGGCGAGCACCGCGCCGTCAGCCTGGCGGGCGATCTTGCCGGTTTCGAGGATGAGCGGACGACCGCCCCATTCGATTTCCACTTTGTGGTGATTGAACATATCTTGTCCTTAATATGAGGAAAGGGCCGCGCCGTTTCACGGTGCGGGATGCCCTTTCCCTTGGCTTCCTTTCTCGGGCAGCCACGGGCAAGACAACGGGAGGCTCGGGTAATTTCGGCGCGGGCGAGCGCGCACGAGCGTCCTGCAATCCTGCCCCATGACCGTCCATGGGCGGTTTCGAGTGCCCTCTGCACGATCGAAACCGGGTCTGGCCAGTCGATGCGACTGGCAGAATGCGCGACCGGCGGACTCTCCGAAGAAAGCCCGCCGGTCAATTCGTCAACGGCGCAGACCGAGCTTCTCGATCAGCGTCTGATAGCGCGCGTCGTCCTTGCGCTTGAGATAATCAAGCAGGCTGCGGCGCTGGGAGACGAGAGCGAGCAGACCACGGCGGGAATGGTTATCCTTCTTGTGGTCCTTGAAATGGTCGGTCAGGTTCTTGATGCGCTCGGAAAGGATGGCCACCTGGACTTCCGGAGACCCGGTATCGCCCTTGGCGGTTGCGAATTCACCCATCAATTCCTGTTTGCGCTCGGCAGTAATCGACATCGTGTTTTTCCTTATCTGTTTGAGGAAACGGGTCGCCCTCAGCCGGGATGTCGTCCAGCAGGGGCCGGTGCAGGCAAAGCGTCTTAGCGCTATGCTGCGGCGCATATAGTGCAATTCCCCGGAAAACACCAGCCCAATTCACAAGCCGGCTTTTCAGGCTAAAATGGCCGGTTCTATCCTTGTCAGAGCCATTTCTTCCATTTGAAGAAGGCAATCAGCCCGAACGCGACAAGCGCCATGAACAGAAGCGACAAGGGATAGCCGTAATAGGCCTTCAGTTCCGGCATGTTCCAGGGCGAAGTCCCTGGATCGAAATTCATGCCCCAGATGCCGACCAGGAAGGTCAGCGGCATGAAGATGACCGAGACGATGGTGAGATAGCTGATGACGTCGTTGGTGCGCGCCTGGCTCAGTGACAGATGCATCTCGATCAGGCCGGTCAGCATGTCGCGCTGGGTTTCGACCAGTTCGATCAGCCTGAGCGAATGGTCGAGCGTATCGTTGAGGAAGATCTTGGTCTCGGCCTTCACATAGGGCACGTCATTGCGGATCAACGTCGCCAGCGCGTCGCGCATCGGCCACAGCACCCCTTTCAGCACATTGGCATCGCGCCGCAATTCATGCAGCTGCCGCATTTGATGCTTGTGCGGCGAATGCAGCATCTCGTCCTCGATGCTGTCGACCATCTCACCGGCCGACTCGATCGGCGGGAAATAACTGTCGACGACGGCGTCGATCAGCGCATAGGCGAGGTAGTCGGCACCGCGCGCGCGCAACCGGTTGGGCGCCGAACTTTCGATGCGCTTGCGCACGGGATTGAAGGGATCGCCTTCACGTTCCTGGAAGGTGACGACGAAGTTGCTGCCGAAGAAGACGGCGATCTGCTCATAGCGGTGCGACGTGACATCGTCGATCATCCTGACGACGACAAAGGCATGGTCCTCGAAGAAGTCGACCTTGGGCCGCTGGCCAGTGTTGACGACGTCCTCCAGTGCCAGCGGATGCAGGCTGAAAATGCGGCCGATCTCCTCGATCAGCGGAATGTTGGCGAGGCCGGTACAGTCGAGCCAGATGACCGGCCATTTGTCGCAATGGGTGTTGAGGTCGTCGATGCTGGCATTTTCGATGGTCTTGAATTTTTCTGGCGAGATCAGCGTCAGCCTGAGTTCGCTACGCCGCGCCGACGGGTCGGCGATCAGCGTGCCCGGCGATGCACCGACCGGCGGCCGCCGCGTCTTCACCGGCGCCCGCTTCTTGATCGCCTCAGCCTTTGCCATGGAGCCCCTCTAACGCTATGTCCCGCAGACATTAGATGAGTGCGCTCAGCCGGCAAAGACCCGCTTGGGCTTGAACATGCCTTGCTCGATCGCTCCGATGGCGACCAGCTTGCCGCGTGCCGTGGCGCAGGCTTCCTCGGCTTCCACCGGTGCGTCGCGGCCACGAATGATGACCGGATTGCCAAGGCGGATCTTGGTCGCCGCATCGTCGCTGATGGCGATTTGCGGCAGGCAGTCGAGGGCAGCCGATGTATCGACCAGAAGCGCATCGATGGCGTCGAAGTCGATTGGCGCTTCCACCGCGTCAGCGACTTCTATCGTGTCGGCGGCTTCTATCGCGTCGGCGACATCCGTCGCCTCCGAGCTGTCTTCATCCCGCACGCCGAAACGGGCGGCTTCCAGCTCGGCGATGGTGACGAAATCCTCTGGCGTGAACGGCTCGACCTCGACCCGGCGCAATTCGGAAATATGGCCGAAGCAGCCGAGGTCGCGGCCCATGTCGCGGGCCAGCGAGCGCACGTAAGTGCCCTTGCCGCATTCGACCTCGAAAACCGTATGGTCGGCGTTGTGCCCGACAATATCGAGCCGGCCGATCTCGACCTCGCGTGGTGGAATATCGACTGTCGCCCCATCGCGGGCCAGATCGTAGGCGCGCTCACCCGCGATCTTGATGGCCGAGAATTGCGGCGGCGTCTGCATGATGACGCCGGTGTATTTCGGCAAAAGGGCAAGCACCTCGGCTTCAGACGGACGCAGGCCGGACTCCTTCGTCACCGGACCCTCGAGGTCATCGGTGGAGCGCTCCTGCCCCCAGGCAACATTGAAGCGATAGATCTTGGCGCCGTCCTGCACGTAAGGCACGGTCTTGGTGGCCTCGCCAAGCGCGATCGGCAGCATGCCGGACGCCAGCGGATCGAGCGTACCGGCATGGCCGGCCTTTTCCGCCTGGAACAGCCATTTGATCTTGGAGACGGCTTCAGTCGAACCCATGCCGACCGGCTTGTCCAGGATCAGCCAGCCCGAGATCGGCCGGCCTTTCTTCTTGCCGCGACGCGCCACTATTCGGTGTCCTTGTTGTCGTCTTTGTCCTGGTCTTCAGGACCCAGATCGCGCGCCACCTCGGGCGACTTCAACAGGTCGTTGATCCTGGCGAAATTATCGAAGGAGGTGTCGAGCTTGAAGCGGAACTCCGGCATGAACTTCATCTGCCGCAATGCGCCGGAGACGCGGCCACGGACGAACTTCGCATGCTTGTTCAGAGCCTCGACCACCGCATCTGTGTCCTTGGCGCCGAGCGGCGAGACGAAAGCAGTGGCGACCTTCAGGTCGGGCGACATGCGCACTTCCGAGACCGACACCACGGTGTTCTCGATCAACGGATCGATGATCTCGCCCCGCTGCAGGGTTTCGGACAGCGCATGGCGGACCTGTTCGGCGACGCGCAGCATGCGCTGGGATGGGCTGGATGCGGTTGGACGGGGCATTTTTCTCAATCCTGAAAGCGTGAAGCGCGGGATGGGACCGCGCCTCATGTCTCATCTGGGCCATTCTCAATAGACCTCGGGCGGCGGCCCTTCGACCACCGCCCGTATGGAAAAGTCACTCGAACTCAGAGCGTCCGGGTCACCATCTCGACGCGGAAGCACTCGATGACGTCGCCAACGCGCATGTCCTCGTAGTTCTGGAAGGCCATGCCGCATTCCTGGCCGCCGGGGACTTCCGAAACTTCGTCCTTGAAGCGCTTCAGGGTCTTCAGCGTGCCTTCGTGGATGACGACGTTGTCGCGGATCAGGCGCACGCCCGCACCACGCTCGACCTTGCCTTCGGTGACACGGCAGCCGGCGATCTTGCCGACTTTGGTGATGTCGAAGATTTCGAGGATCTGCGCATTGCCGATGAAGGTCTCGCGACGCTCCGGCGACAGCAGGCCCGACAAAGCCGCCTTAACGTCATCGACGAGGTTGTAGATGATCGAGTAGTAGCGGATCTCGATGCCCGCTGCCACAGCTGCCGCACGCGCCTGGACGTTGGCGCGGACATTGAAGCCGATGATCGCGGCACCGGAAGTCTCCGCCAGAGAGACGTCGCTTTCGGTGATGGCGCCAGCGCCGGCATGGACGATGCGCGCACGCACTTCGTCGGTGCCGAGCTTGTCCAGCGCCGCGTTGATCGCCTCGATCGAACCCTGCACGTCGCCCTTGATGACCAGTGGGAATTCCTTCAGCCCGCTCGTCTGCAATTGCGACATCATCTGCTCGAGCGAACCGCGCTGGCCGGCATGCTTGGCAACCGCCTTCTCGCGCGCCAGACGCTGGCGATACTCGGTGATTTCGCGGGCGCGGGCCTCGTTGTTGACCACGGCGAAGCGGTCGCCGGCCTGCGGTGTACCCTGCAGACCAAGCACCTCCACCGGCATCGCCGGCGGCGCTTCCTTGATCTGCACGCCACGATCGGTGACCAGCGCACGTACCCGGCCCCATTCGTTGCCGGCAACAAGGATGTCACCCGGCATCAGCGTGCCGGTCTGCACCAGCACGGTGGCAACGGGGCCACGACCCTTGTCGAGCTGGGCTTCGATGACGACGCCCTCGGCGGTACGATCCGGATTGGCCTTCAGGTCGAGAATTTCGGCCTGCAGCAGGATCGCCTCGAGCAGCTTGTCGAGATTGGTGCCCTTGGTCGCCGACACTTCGACGTCCAGAACTTCACCACCCATCGATTCGACGAAGACCTCATGGCGCAACAGTTCGGAGCGCACTTTCTGCGGATCGGCATCATGCTTGTCGATCTTGTTGATCGCCACGATGATCGGAACGCCGGCCGCCTTGGCATGGCTGATCGATTCGATCGTCTGCGGCATGACGCTGTCGTCGGCCGCAACCACCAGGATGGCAATGTCGGTCGCCTGGGCGCCACGAGCACGCATTGCCGTGAAGGCGGCGTGGCCGGGCGTGTCGATGAAGGTGATCTTGTGACCGTTCTTCTCGACCTGATAGGCGCCGATATGCTGGGTGATGCCGCCGGCTTCGCCGGAGACGACGTTGGCGTTGCGGATGGCATCGAGCAGCGAGGTCTTGCCGTGATCGACGTGACCCATGATCGTCACGACGGGCGGACGCGACACAAGGTCCTCGGCATTGTCGGCGATGTTGAACAGGCCTTCCTCGATGTCGGACTCGGCGACGCGGCGAACCGTATGGCCGAATTCGGTAGCAACCAGTTCGGCCGTGTCAGCGTCGATGACGTCGCCCGGCTTCAGGATCTGGCCTTGCTTCATGAAGAACTTGACCAGGTCGACCGCACGCTCGGACATGCGTTGCGCCAATTCCTGGATGGTAATCGTCTCTGGCAGGATCACTTCGCGCATGACTTTCTCGCGCGGCTCATTGTGCATCGCGCGCTTGAATTTTTCCTGGCGGCGACGCATCGACGACAGCGAACGGGCTCGCGCATCCTCATCGGACAATGCTGAATTCAGGGTCAGCTTGCCGCGGCGGCGGTCCTCTTCGCTCTTGGTCGGCTTGGCCGGACGCGCCACTTCAGGCGTAACCGGACGGCGCACCGGCACACCGGCACCAGTCCGCTTCGGCTTGACCTGTTCTTCGTCGTCGACCGTCGCCAGTTCAGCGGTCAGCGGCGCGCGGCGGCGCGCCTCTTCCTCGGCCCGACGGCGAGACTCGGCCTCGGTCTGCAACCGCGCCTCTTCCTCGGCCTGGCGGCGCGCCGATTCATCGCGTTCGCGCTTGCGGCGCTCTTCGTCCTCGGCGCGGCGCTTGGCCTCCTCGGCGGCGCGCTGACGGTCCTCGACCTCGCGAACCTTCGAACCCTCGAGCGCCCTGCGGCGTGCTTCCATTTCACTGCGCGACAGTTCGTTCAGCACCATGCCGCTGCGCTCGACCGGGGCCGGTGGCGGGGGTGGCGGCGCCTTCGGCGCTTCCTGCACGACGACGGGTGCGGCCACGACCGCCGGCTTCGGTGTGAAGACGGGGGCGGCAACCGGCTCCGGCTTGTCGCCAGGCATCGAGAACTTGCGCTTCTTGGTTTCGACGACGACCTGCTTGGTGCGGCCGTGCGAGAAGTTCTGGCGCACAGTGCCCTGTTCCATACCGGGGCGCTTCAGCGTCAAGGTCTTCTTCGGCGTCACACTCAGCGTATTGTCGTCACCCGATTTCGTATCGCTCATTCCATATCCTCTGCGGCATCATCTTCGTCAGCAACAGCCGCAAGCATTGCCAGATCGTCCGGGGAACCGCCCCGATACCGGTCGAGCGCAACCATGCGCTTCTGGACCGCCCTGCCCGCGTCTCCCGCGAGAACGGCAGCATGTATCACATTTGTACCCCCCAATGCCAAGCTCAACTCGGCCTCGGAGAAAAGTTTGTAGGCAAGGATAACAGGGCCGCCGAGATGGACTGTCGCCCGTCGTGCCTGACTGATCTTGCGTACACCGTCGTCGGACGCCTCGGTCGCGTGGAGCACGAAAAGCGCCAATCCGCCACGCACAGCGCTCTCGACTTTGGTGGCGCCCAGCGCAATCGCGCCTGCCTTGCGGGCAAGACCGAGCATGCCCAGAGCGTGTCTGGAAAGCAGCCCGTCGACCATGCCGCCAAGATCGGGCGGCACGACCACCTGTGCCTTGAAGGCGCGAGCGAAAAGGTTCTTCGCCGCAGCCTTGTCGATATGTAGGCGGTCGGCACTCACCCAGCAACCGCGGCCAGGCAAATTTCTCTTGATATCGGGAACGACGGCCGAATCCGGGCCGACGACGAACCGGATCAGATCATCCGGTTCGGCCTGCCTGCGGGTGACGATGCAGGTGCGATCGTTCATCTCGTCCAAGGGCGGGTTCGGTGCGATGCGGTTTCACCTCACGCACCAACGGCTTCGTCAGCCGATTCTTCTTCGGCTGCAAGCTCGTCTTCGGTGATCCATCCAGCCTTGAGGCGGGCGGCCAGAACCATTTGCTCGGCATCGGCGCGTGTCACGCCATGATTGGCCAGCACGCCCGGATAGACCTTGGTCTCGCCGTCTTTGCGTTCCTTCCAGCCGGTCAGGTCGTCGGCGGCATAGCCGGCAAAGTCCTCGATCGTCTTCACGCCGTCCTCGCCGAGCGTCACCATCATGGCGGTGGTGATGCCGGGGATTTCGCGCAATTCGTCCGAGACGCCGAGCGCCTTGCGCTTGTCGTCGTGTTCGGCTTCGATCTTCTCCAGATATTCGCGGGCGCGGGTCTGGATCTCCGAAGCGGTGTCCTCGTCGAAGCCATCGATCGAGGCGATTTCGCCGGAATCGACATAGGCGACTTCCTCGACGCTGGTGAATCCTTCGGAGGCGAGCACCTGGCCGACCATCTCGTCGACGTCGAGGGCTTCCATGAACAGCGACGAACGCTCCACGAATTCCTTCTGGCGACGCTCGGATTCCTCGGCCTCGGTCAGGATGTCGATATCCCAGCCGGTCAGCTGCGAAGCAAGCCGCACGTTCTGGCCGCGACGGCCGATGGCCAGCGACAGCTGGTCGTCGGGAACCACGACTTCGATGCGCTCGGCGTCCTCGTCGAGCACGACCTTGGCGACTTCCGCCGGCTGCAGCGCGTTGACGATGAAGGACGCCGCCGATGGCGACCACGGAATGATGTCGATCTTCTCGCCTTGCAACTCGCCGACGACGGCCTGGACGCGGCTGCCGCGCATACCGACGCAGGCGCCGACCGGATCGATCGAGCTATCGCGCGAGATGACCGCGATCTTGGCGCGCGAGCCGGGGTCGCGGGCGACCGACTTGATCTCGATGATGCCGTCATAGATTTCCGGCACTTCCATGGTGAACAGCTTGGCCATGAACTGCGGATGGGTACGCGACAGGAATATCTGCGGGCCGCGCTGCTCGCGGCGCACGTCATAGACATAAGCGCGGACGCGGTCGCCGTATTTGTAGTTTTCGCGCGGGATCAGTTCGTCGCGACGGATGATTGCCTCGCCACGGCCGAGATCGACGATGACGTTGCCGTATTCGACGCGCTTAACCGTGCCGTTGACGATCTCGCCGATGCGGTCCTTGTACTCGTCGTACTGGCGATCGCGCTCGGCCTCGCGGACCTTCTGCACGATGACCTGCTTGGCCGACTGGGCGGCGATGCGGCCGAAATCCATCGGCGGCAGCTGTTCGGCGATGAAGTCGCCGAGCTGGGCATCGGGATTGCGCTCGCGGGCCGAGGAAATGGCGATCTGCGTGGCGTAGTCGTCGACCTTCTCGACCACTTCCATCAGCCGCTGCAGCTTCATCTCGCCGGTGTTCGGGTTGATGTCGGCGCGGATGTTGGTCTCCTGACCGTAACGCGAACGTGCCGCCTTCTGGATCGCGTCGGCCATGGCGGCGATGACAATCGACTTGTCGATCGACTTTTCGCGCGCGACCGCGTCGGCGATCTGCAGCAGTTCAAGTCTGTTGGCGCTTACAACCATCGTTTTTCTCCCGAGCCTGTTTGCCGGACCTTCGCGCCCAGCAGCTCAATCATAGTTCCTGTTCGTGTTCTTCCGTGGCGTCCGCTTCCGTACCCGACTCATCGTCGTCCGGTTCGCCGCGACGTTTCTTGGCTTCCTTGCGCGCCCTGTTGTCCTTCGACAGGGCATCCCGAATGAGATCGTCGGTCAGGATCAGGCGCGTTTCGGAAATCGCATCATAGGGGACACGCACCGTGGGCTCCTCGCCATAGGCAGCCTTTTCGCGCTCGATCAACACATCGTCTTCGCCGGCCTCGACGATCTTGCCCTTGAACCGCTTGCGGTCGGCGACGACGATCGATGTCTCCATCTTGACCAGATGACCCGTCCAAGTCGCGAAATCCGATTTGCGGACGAGCGGCCGGTCGATGCCGGGCGACGAGACCTCCAGATGATAGGCCTTTTCGATCGGATCGTCGACGTCGAGCGCCGGCGACACCGCCCGGCTGACCTCTTCGCAATCCTCGACGGTCATGGTGCCGTCCTCGCGCTCGGCCATGATCTGCAGCGTCAGCCCATTCTGGCCCGACAGATGCACCCGCACGAGGCGGAAGCCGATGCCGCGCAGAACCGGCTGGACGATCAGCGCGATGCGCGCATCGATGCCGCTTTCGCGGATGATGCGATCGTCGCCCTCGCTTGCCGTTGCAGTCATTGATATCCTGTCGCTCTATCCGAAGTTATCGGCAGGAAATAAAAAAGAGCGGGACCGGGTGGACCCACTCTTCGTCATACCGACCAAGAATTTGAGGCTGATATAGACGATCGCGGCCGGTCTTTCAAGCCCGCCGTGCGGGCCGCACAAAACCCATTGCGGCGCCAGTGTTGCGCCAGACGCGTGGCCTCCCTGCGGCGAAACCCCTGTGAGCCTTGCCGCTGCATTTCCATTTATAGCACATCGCACAAGGAATGCACGACACAGCACAGAGAGGCATGACATGACCAGCCGCAAGATCTTTTCCGCCATTGGCGAGCTCTTCACGACATTTGGCAGCGCGGTCGCCGCCTCGCGCGCGGTGCAAATGGGCCGCAAGCCGCGTGCTGACGACCTGCGCAAGCTCGGAATGGATCCGGCTGTCTTCAACAGGATCGGTCGTTTCTAGATTTGGCGAGTGGACTCGCCTTTGCGGCGGCCGGAGGCTGGTGCGTCCGTGAGCGCGCCTATGTTCTGACAAAAGTGAGATAGGCCGGCCGCCGGCCCTCACGAATGGCCTTCGCTTCGTAGCGAGTGCCCGGCCAGCCATCATAGGGCCGGTGCCAGTCCGCCGCCTCCGAAGCCTGCCAGGCGAACGCACCATGCGCACGGCAATGCAGCAACGTCCAGTTGACATATGTGTAGATATCGGACGCAAAGCGGAACTTCGAGCCCGGCTTCAGCACGCGCGCGAACCGATCGAGATTGACCGGGCTGACGAAGCGCCGCTTCCAGTGTTTCTTCTTCGGCCAGGGATCGGGATAGAGCAGGTCGATCCCGTCGAGCGAGGCTTGCGGCAACCAGTCCAGCAACCGGGTGGCATCGTCGTCATAAACCCGCAGATTGGCGAGCGGTTTCTCCCGCACCGCCATCATCAACTTGGCCATGCCGTTGACGAACGGCTCGACGCCGATAAAGCCGATCGAGGGCGCCTCGGCCGCGCGATGGAGAAGATGTTCGCCACCGCCGAATCCGATCTCGAGGCGAACCGCCGAAACATCGGCTTTGAACAGAGCTTGCAGATCGGCCGGCGGTCCATCCGTCAGATCGAGTCGGTATTTCCCGAAACCGCTCTCCAGAGCGGCCGCCTGCTGCGGACGCATGGTCTTGCCGCGCCGGCGACCGAAAAAGGCTTCGGTCGCGCGGCTTGGTCTGTCCTTCGGGTCCATGGCGGGACTTTGCGGCGTCGCTATCAGGCGGCGACAGCGTCCTTGAGCGCCTTGGCGAGATCGGTCTTTTCCCAGGAGAAAGACCCGTCACGGCCGGCCTTGCGGCCGAAATGGCCGTAGGACGACGTCTTGGCGTAGATCGGCTTGTTGAGATCGAGATGGCGGCGGATGCCGGACGGCGACAGATCCATCACGCTGCGCAGCGCCTCCTCCAGCTTTGCCTCGTCGACCTTGCCGGTGCCGTGCAGGTCGACATAGACCGACAGCGGCTGGGCGACGCCGATGGCGTAGGAAAGCTGGATGGTGCAGCGGTCGGCGAGTTTCGCCGCCACGACGTTCTTGGCCAGATAGCGCGCCGCATAGGCCGCCGAACGATCGACCTTGGTGGTGTCCTTGCCGGAGAAAGCGCCGCCGCCATGGGGAGCGGCACCGCCATAGGTGTCGACGATGATCTTGCGGCCGGTCAGGCCGGCGTCACCGTCCGGCCCGCCGATGACGAACTTGCCGGTCGGGTTGATGTACCACATGCAGTCGTCGGAGATCTTCAGCTCGCCCAATGCCTCGCGGATATAGGGTTCGACGACCTTGCGGACCTTCTTCGAGTCCCAGCTCGCATCGAGGTGCTGCGTGGACAGCACGATCTGCGTCGCCTCGGCGGCCTTGCCGTCGACGTAGCGGACGGTGACCTGGCTCTTGGCGTCCGGCCCGAGCTTGCCGGCTTCACCGCTGCCTTCGTGACGGGCAGCGGCCAGCAGTTCCAGGATCTTGTGGCTGTAATAGATCGGAGCCGGCATCAGATCCGGCGTCTCGCGGCAAGCGTAGCCGAACATGATGCCCTGATCGCCGGCGCCTTCTTCGCCCTGACGGTCGGAGGCATTGTCGACACCCTGGCCGATGTCCGGCGATTGGCCGTGCAGCAGGACCTCGATCTTCGCAGTCTTCCAGTGGAAGCCGGCCTGCTCATAGCCGATTTCGCGGATCGCCTTGCGGGCGATCGACTTGAACTTGGCCGGATTGACGACGGGATGGCCGGCGGCATCCGTGAGGATGTTGCCTGCCTTGTCCTTTTTCAGCAGTGTCTCCGGGACGCGCACCTCGCCGGCGATGACGACGCGGTTGGTTGTCGCAAGTGTCTCGCAGGCGACTCGGACTTTCCATGGGTCCATGCCGGTCTTCTTGGCTTCGCGATAGACCAGATCGACAATCTCGTCGGAAATCCGGTCACAGACTTTGTCGGGATGGCCCTCGGCAACGGATTCCGAGGTAAAGAAGTAGTTCTGCCGCGTCACGGGTGTCCCCTCTTGAAAAACGATCGGCAGGCTGCCGACTTTGGCGCGCCACGTGTTAGCGGGGCGATGCGCCGCTCGTCAAGCGATGCTTCGGTTCTGGCATGAATGTCGCTGCAGTTATCTTGTGCCACCGGCGGCAGGGCGCCGCCGGTCCAAGCGTGATTGCGGATCAGTCGGCATCGTCGGTGGAGAGAGACTTGACCAGATCTATGATCCTGCGGCGGACCTTGGCGTCGGCGATCTTGACAAAGGCCCGGTTGAGTTGGAGGCCTTCGGGACTGCCGCAGAATTCGACGGCGAAGGCCATCGACGCATCCTCGGCAAATCCCCGGCCTGCCACGGCCTCCTGGCCGGGCGCATCCTCGAAAAAGAAGGCGACAGGCACGCCGAGGATGGACGCGATCGCCTGCAGACGGCTGGCGCCGACGCGGTTGGTGCCCTTTTCATACTTCTGAATTTGTTGAAATGTGATGCCGAGATTTTCTCCCAGCTTTTCCTGGCTCATTCCCAACATATTGCGGCGAAGCCGAATGCGACTGCCAACATGGATGTCGATCGGATTCGGTTTCTTCTTGTTATCTTCTATCATTTTTTCCTCGCCGAATTTTTTCGGCTTCTCTATTTTTTCCTGCCCAAATGAAGCCGGAGGCAACTGCCCCAACAGAACGATCAACCGACTTCGAGAAATATCAGGCGCTTACAGTATGAGTTTCTAATGTGTGGGCTGTCAATTCACCCGTAGCCTCTGCCTTACGCTCAAAAGTGCGGCCGCAATGGCAAACAGCAACATGATCAGCATTCCGTTAATGCGTCGTTGGCCAGGAGAGATGACCGCCTGTTCGGAAATCGGCACATGGGCGTCGATGGCGCCGCGGGCATCGATCGCCAGCGCATCGACGATGCGCCCGCGCGGATCGACGACGGCCGAGATGCCGTTGTTGGCTGCACGCAACAATGGCAATCCATTCTCCACCGCACGGATCTGGGCCTGCCTGAAATGCTGATACGGACCCGGCGTGTCGCCGAACCACGCATCATTGGTGACGTTCACAATAAGCTGTGCTGACGTAGCGTCAACTGCCACGAGATCGGGAAAGATCACCTCATAGCAGATAAATGGCAGTGCACGGATGCCATCAGGCAACGCAATGGCGTGCCGCTCGTTGCCGGCCGCAAAACTCATCGGCCCGGCAACGAGTTGCTCGATACCGAAATGATCGAGCAGATCGGAGAAAGGCAGATATTCGCCGAACGGCACAAGGTGAACCTTGTCGACGGCATCAGTGATTTCACCTTTGTCGTCGATCGCCACCACGGAGTTGTAGTAGCGGCTGTCGGCACTTGCGGCCGAACCGCCCTCCTCGCGGACGACGCCGGCCATCAGCATCTGGCCGGGTGCCAGCATGTCGCCCAGCGCCGTCAATGCGTCCGGACGCTCCGTGAAGAGGAACGGAACCGAGGTTTCGGGCCACAGGATCAGTTGCGGCTTGCCGTGACCCGGATCGGGTGCCTTGGCCGATAGTCCCATCAAGGTTGCGAAGATGCGGTCGCGCACCGAGGCGTCCCATTTTTCCGAGAGGTCTACGGCCGGCTGGACGATGCGGACGTCCAGGCTGTGAACCGCAGGTTTTTCGGGAGCGGCAAGCCTGACATAGCCGTAGCCGACATGGGCAGCGGCAAGCGCGACAAACAATCCGGCGCCGAGGCGCAGATGCCGGCGCGCTGCCAGCAGCGCCGGCAGAGCGAAGACGAACACCGCGAGCGCGTTCATGCCGATCATGCCGGTGACCGAGACGCTTTGCATCAACAGCGGCACGGGCATGGCCGCGTAGCCGATGGCATTCCAGGGAAAACCGGTGAACAGGAAGTCGCGCAGCCATTCCGCCAGCCCGAAGCCGAAGGCAAGGGCGGCGATGCGTCCGATGTCGCTGCTCCACAACAGCCGCGCAACCATGGCCGCAAAGCCGTAGAAAAAGGCGAGTGCGAAGGGAATGCCGACCACCGCGAAGGGAAGCGCCCAGGCAAAGTTGTCGGCCTCGACCAGCAGAGCCGAGCCGATCCACCACAGGCCGGCAAGGAAATAGCCGAAGCCGAACCACCAGCCGACGGCGAAGGCCGGCCGCAGGCGCCGCACCAGGCTGCCGGAAGCATCACCGGTTACGCCGTCGAGCAGCCAGACCAGCACGGGAAAAGAGATGAAACAGGCGGCGAAGAAATCGTAAGGCGCCTGGCCAAGCACCGCCAGCGCGCCAGCGAGAAACGCCACGAGCGCGCGCCCCCAACCCCAAAGCAGAATTATCCGGCCGGCAAGGCGCACCATGCATACTTCCGAGTCGCGCGAATCAATAGCCAAGATTTAACAGGCCACGGTCCGCGGGCCAAACGGCAGGAGATCGCCAGAGGTGGACCGAGCCTAGCGGTGCCAGCCTTCGATGCGCAGGCCGCCCAGCCGTTCGGCCTCTTCACGAGAAACAGAGCACAGGGTTTGCGTGAAGGTCCAGACATGGCCCTCGGGATCGCGTGCCCGATACTGGCGTTCGCCATAGAACTGATCCGCCGGCTCCTGGACGATCTCGGCACCCCTGGCCCTGGCATGCTCCCAATGGGCATCCAGGCCGTCCTTCAGCCTGACATAGACCGACTGCGTGTTCTTGCCGGCGACTGAGGCCGGGCTGGCGACGTGATCGGTCCATTCGGAATCGACGATGATGTAGCTGTCGCCAAACCGCATCTCGGAATGGACGAGCTTTGCCTCGGCATCGCTGATAACCATGCTGCGCTCGAAGCCGAAAGCCGCCTCCAGCCAGTCCAGCGCGGCTCGAGGATCCTTGTAGAACACGCCGGAGCCCAGGCTTGCGTGCTTGAACGGGTCGTCGACGGTCATCGGGCGAGCGAAACGCTCACGCCTGTTCGGCACGGGCCGTGGCGCGCCGGCGGCGCTCGCCCTTCTGGCTCTGCACGATGCGCACGCGCTTGACGCGGCGCGGATCGGCATCCAGCACATGGAATTCGAAGCCGGGAATGGCTTGAACCACCTCGCCGCGCGCCGGTACGCGACCGAGCGTGTTGAATATCATGCCGCCAATGGTGTCGACGTAGTCGCCATGTTCGCCAGCGGCGAAATCCTCGCCGATCATCTTGGCGACATCGTCGATCTCGGCCTTGCCGTCGACAATGAACACGCCGTCGCCGCTCCGGGTAATCATCGGCTCATCGTCATCATGCTCGTCCTCGATATCGCCGACCACCATCTCGACGATGTCTTCCAGCGAGGCGAGGCCATCGGTGCCGCCATATTCGTCGATGACCAGCGCCATCTGCGTGCGCGTCGTCTGCATGCGGGCCATCAGGTCGGAGGCAAGCATCGACGGCGGCACGAACAGCACCGGACGGATCAGACTGAGGTCGCCAATGGTGCGCGCGAGGTCGACCTGGGCGAGGTCAAGAACCGTCGCGGCAGGAGTTTTCCTTGTCGTGCGGCCTTTTTTGACGCGCGCGATCTTGGTGATGTGAGCCAGCACGTCACGGATATGCACCATCCCGCGGGGATCGTCGAGCGTCTCGGAATAGACCGGCATGCGCGAATGGCCGGACTGCTCGAAGGTGCCAAGCAGATCGCCGAGCGTCGTCGTGATCTCGACCGCCTGAATGTCGGAGCGCGGCACCATGACGTCCTCGACGCGCACCTCGCGCAAGCGCAGGATGTTGTTGAGCATGGCGCGTTCGCCGGGCGAGAAGGCCCCGGCGTCGCTCGTCGTCTCGGCAAGGGCGCCGGCAATTTCCTCGCGCAGGCTGGTTCCGTTGCGTTGCCGGAACAAACGCAGCACGCGGTCGAACAGGGAGGGGCCGGCAGGCGAGGTTTCGCTGGCAGCGCTGCCGGTGCTGGCAGCACCAGAGGTAATGGTACTGGGACTTGATCCCTCTTCCGACGTATCGGAAGCCTTAGTCGCACTGCCGGCGTCGGGGCGGGCGGCAGTCTCTGGTTTGTCGTTCATCGTCGTCCGGTCAATTGATCAGATGTAGTTACGCGTAGGGATCGGGAATGGCAAGTCTCGCGAGCGCTGCGCGTTCAACGGCCTCCATCGCCTCGGCATCCGCATCGGTCTCGTGATCGTAGCCCAGCAAATGCAGCAGGCCGTGGATGACGAGATGAGTGATATGGTTCTCAACCGGCTTGTCTTCCAGTGCCGCTTCACGCGCGACCGTCTCTGCGGCGAGCACGATGTCGCCCAGCATCGGCGGCAAAGGAGCGCCTTTCACAAGCGGAAAAGCCGGGAAAGACAAGACGTTGGTCGCTTTGTCCTTGCCGCGCCAGCCGGCGTTCAGGGTTCGAATATGCGTGTCGTCGGAAAAAACGAGGCTGAGTTCGGAATGGCCAGCCCCGCCGGTCTCGGCAAAGGCAGCCGCGACAGCGCGATCGACCAGCCGCTTCAGGCTTGCCTCATCCGGCCATTCGCCCGCTTCGACTGAGATATCGATGTCGACGGGAACATTCCCGTCGCCGGATATTATGTCCTCAGGCATGAAGCCGCATCGTCAAAATCAATTTTCGGCACCGAGGCCGCGCGCCAATTTGGCATCCCGGTCATAGGCCCTGACGATTTCCGCCACCAGCGGATGGCGGACCACGTCGCCGTCGTTGAAGCGCACGGTGACCGCGCCTGCCACGCCGTCCAGCACCCGCAAGGCTTCGACGAGGCCCGATTTGGTGTTGGAGGGAAGGTCGATCTGGGTCGGATCGCCGGTGACAATCATGCGCGAATTCTCGCCGAGACGTGTCAGGAACATCTTCATCTGCATCGGCGTGGTGTTCTGCGCCTCGTCGAGGATGACGGCCGCGTGAGCCAGCGTGCGGCCGCGCATGAAGGCGAGCGGCGCGATCTCGATGACTTCGGCGGCAATGGCGCGCTCGACCTTGTCGGCCGGCATCATGTCGTAAAGCGCATCATAGAGCGGCCGCAGATAGGGATCGACCTTTTCCTTCATGTCGCCCGGCAGGAAGCCGAGCCGCTCGCCGGCCTCGACGGCCGGCCGCGACAGAATGATGCGCTCGACCATGCCGCGCTCAAGCAGCATCGCCGCATGCGCTACCGCCAAATAGGTCTTGCCGGTGCCGGCCGGGCCGATGCCGAACACCAGTTCCGACCGCTCCAGCGCCCGCATATAGGCGTCCTGGTTGAGCGATCTGGCATAGATCGTCTTCTTGCGGGTGGCGATCTGGGCGGCGGAGACCTTGCCCTTGCGCTCCAGCGTCGGTAGCGTCAGCTGATCGTCCGCGGCGATTGCCATTCGGACGGCGCCATCGACGTCGGACTGGCCGATATCGACGCCTTTCTGGAGAATGCCGTAGAGATTGTCCAGGGCGCGGCGCGCCTGCTCTGCGGCTGACGCCGAGCCCTTGATGGTCAGCTGGTTGCCGCGGGATCGGATGTCGACGCCGAGCTTCTGCTCGAGCCTGGCGAGATTTTCGTCGAACTGACCGTAAAGGGCGCTGGCAAGCTTGTTGTTGTCGAAAGTCAGAACGATATGCGCCATATCAGAAGCCCCGGATGCCGTGGCCTGGGGTAGATTCTTAACTTCCGCAGCGCTCAACCGTCTCTCCTCATCTGCCGAGACCCTCAGGCCAATTCGGCGAACAGGCTGTTGTAGCCCGTCTTCGTGATTCGCACTTGGATAATGTCACCGATTTCGCCGGCCTTTTCATCAACAATAACCGGCTGCAGCCACGGTGAGCGGCCGACCTTCTGGCCGGCCTGTCGGCCGGGCTTCTCGATCAGCGTGTCGATGATGCTGCCGACCAGGCTTGTGCCGAAGTCCTGCTGCTGTTTCAGAAGCAGAGCTTGTAGCCGCTGCAGGCGCTCATCCTTGACCGTCTCCGGAACATGATCGGGCATTTCAGCGCCCGGCGTGCCGGGACGCGGCGAATATTTGAACGAGAAGGCCGAGGCGTAATTCACCTGCCGCACCAGTTCCATGGTCGCCTCGAAATCCGCTTCGGTCTCACCGGGGAAGCCGACAATGAAATCGCCGGAAAGCGCGATGTCGGGCCGGGCAGTGCGGATGCGGTCGAGCAGCGCCAGATAATCCTTGGCCGTGTGCCGGCGGTTCATCGCCTTGAGGATGCGATCGGAACCTGATTGCACCGGCAGATGCAGATAAGGCATCAATGCCGGCAGATCGCGGTGAGCGGCGATGAGTTCGTCGTCCATGTCACGTGGGTGACTGGTGGTGTAGCGCAGCCGCGCCAGGCCCGGGATTTCGGCCAGCCTGAACAGCAGGCGGCCAAGGCCCCATTCCTCGCCGTTTTCGCCCCGGCCATGCCAGGCATTGACGTTCTGGCCAAGCAGCGTCACCTCGCGCACGCCGGCTTCCGCCAGGCGCTCGGCCTCCGCGACGATCTGCGCCACCGGACGCGAGACTTCCGAGCCTCTGGTGTAGGGCACGACGCAAAAGGTGCAGAATTTGTCGCAGCCTTCCTGCACGGTGAGGAAGGCGGTGACGCCGCGCTTGATGACCTCGGCGCGCTTCGGCTGCGGCAGATGCTCGAATTTGTCCTCGATGGCGTAGTCGGTCTCGACGATCTTTTCGCCGCCGCGCACCCGCGCCAGCACGTCAGGCAGCCGGTGATAGGTCTGCGGGCCGATGACCAGATCGACGGCCGGCGAGCGGCGAATGATCTCGGCGCCTTCAGCCTGCGCCACGCAGCCGGCGACGCCGACCAGCATCTCGCGGCCGGCCAAGGCACGTTCGGCCTTCATATCGCGGATGCGGCCGAGCTCGGAATAGACCTTTTCCGCCGCTTTTTCCCTGATATGGCAGGTGTTGAGCAGCACCAGATCGGCCTCGCCGATGGCATCGGTCGTGGAATAGCCGTCGGCGGCCAGCGCATCGGTCATGCGCTGTGAATCATAGACGTTCATCTGGCAGCCATAGGTCTTGACGAAGACCTTCCTGGCGGTTGCCGCAGGCGCGGCCATCGCTTGGGCCGCGGCGTCGATGTCGTCGCGCTCTATCGTGTTCAAGTCCATAAGGCGGCTTCTAACGCCTTTCCGTGACAAAAAACAGACGATTCTCGGCATGCGCCTGCAGTTTGCTTGCCCGGGGCTAGCGGCTCGGGCGCGGATCGGCAAGCGCTGCCTGCATCATCTCGCGCACCCGGCTTTCCATCAATTTCGACGTTTCCTTGCGGTTCGAACCCTTGGAAAAGGCGATCGCCTCGCCGAAATGCACCTCGACGTCGAGGGCGCCCTCTGCCAGTAGCACCTTGAGATGCGGCATTAGGTCTTCATCACCGATCCAGGCGGCAAGCGGGCGGTGGCGGCGACCGAGCGGCACGCCATGCAGGCGCGTATAGGCGATAGCCACCGGCTGGATGTAGACCTGCTCCGTCGCGCCTTCCGAAATCGCCATAGAGGCGGCGCCAAACAGCGTGCTCTTGAACGGCAGGACGATGTTGCCGTCGCCAGTCGAGCCCTCGGCAAACAGCACCATGGCATCGCCCTTGCCCATGCGGCTGGCGATCTCGCTGGCCTGGTCGCCGGAGGACCGCTTGCGCTCGCGCTCGATGAACACGGTGCGTTGCAGTTTCGACAGCATGCCGATCAGCGGCCAGCCTTCCATATCAGCTCTCGCGATGAACTTCACGTCGGCCATGGAGCCGAGCACCATGATGTCGGTCCACGAGATGTGATTGGATGCCACCAGCAAAGGACGCTTGGTCGATAGCGTTCCCTTGACGTGGATACGCATGCCGACCGCCCTGATGATCAGCTTGTGCCATATCTTGAGGATGAAGGTTTCCGGCCACCAGCCGGTCTTCATCGACAGGATCTGTAACGGCACGAGGACCAATGAACCGGCGACAACGAGGCCCAGCGCCAGGAAAATCCTGATTTTCTTGATCATCGCCCTACCCTGGCCTCCGGCTAGCGAAGATCGCGGCGCATAACAAGCGCGCCGGTCGGTCCATGTTCCGGCGACTTGTAGTAATTCGGTCGCTTGCCGACCTCACGGAAGCCCAACCGCCGATAGAGCGCGATCGCCGCGACATTGGTCTCGTCGACCTCCAGGAACAGCGCTTCGGCGCGCTGCGCGTGAAGTTCGCGCAACACCGCATCCATCAATTGCCAGCCGAGCCCCTGCCGGCGGTGGGATCGAGCGACCGCGACGGTCAGGATCTCGCCTTCGCCGGCCGCCAGCCTGGCCAGCACGAAGCCGACCGGAGGCTTGGCGCCCTGTCCGGTTTCACGCGCGGCATAGCCGAATACGGTGTCCTGTTCGAGCAAGGCAGCGAATTCACCATCGGTCCACGGGCGGACAAAGTCCTCGCGATGCAACAGGGAGACCGCCGGGCTGTCGGCGATCTTCAGCGGCTCGAGCGCATAGTCCCGGCGGCGTGGTTGGAGAAAAGGTATGCGCATCAATTTTCTTGCCTTGAAAGAATGAACCCGGCCTGCGGCTTGGCGTCGGCGCCGCGCAAATAAAGCGGTTTTGGCCTTTCGCCGGGACCCTTGGCGGCAGCCAGACGGGCGTATGTGACAATATCGGCGGTAGCCGTCTGAGGCCCGATATCGAAGCCGCTTCCAGCCGACGCGGCAATCAGCGCCGCCGCTGTACCGGCAAGCACCGAAGAACGTTCCGTCGCCATCGCCACCACGTCAGCCAGTGTGGCGACAGCCGGACCGTAAGTCAAAACCGACATTTCATCATAAAGGGCGGCATGGATTTCCTCGCGACCAGCATCGAGCGCCGCCAGGACGGCGCGATCGGGAAATGCCGCTGCCGCCTCAGCAGCCAGCGCCTCGAGCGTCGTCACCCCGATAGCCGGAACCTTCAGCGCCAACGCCAGGCCACGCGCGGTCGAGACGCCGACGCGCAGGCCGGTGAAGGAACCGGGGCCGACGGAGACGGCGATGGCGCCAAGACCGGCATAGTCGGTGGCACTTGCCTTCAGCGCTTCGGCAATGACCGCCATCAGGTGCTCGGCATGGCCTTTGCCGAGATTAAGCACCGAACGGCCAAGCTCCTGCTTCGCCGCCTCGTCGTAGACGCAAGCGGCGCAGAGGTTGGCGGCACAGTCGATGGCAAGCAGTTTCATGAAGCGACCGGTTCGAAAGAGAGTTCCCTGTGCCTGCCACGGCTCGCCACCGCAAGTGGATAGTGCATAATTCGTTAAGCGGCTTCGCTTCGGCCCGCAGGAAATATCTAGGCAGCCTGTTCGATGCGCAGCATGTGGTTGTCCCAGACATAGTCCGGTTCGGAGCGTGTCGCACCGCTGCTCTCGACGATTTCGCCGGCGCCTGTGGAGGCCATGAAGCCGGTTCCGTCGGGCGCCACGCCGCAAACCTCGACTAGTGCGCTGGCCGAGACGATCCGGCTGCTCGCCGCATCGATCACGACAAGCGAATTGCCTTCCGGCGACGAGACGGCGACGGTGCCGGCAGCCGGATTGGCGGCGACCGAACCGATATAGTTGCGGAAGCCGGACAGCACGTCCTGCGGCATGTCGAGCAACTGCAAGTCCTTGCCGCGCGCCGCGCGGCCGACCAGCAGCGGGCGATCGGTGCCCAGCCCCCGGTACTGGCAGCCGAACCAGACGGTGCCGGATCGATCTGCGTCCATGTGGCGGATCGACAACTGGTGCAGTGCCTCCGGGAGTTCATGCTTCTCGATGAGATCGCCGGTGAGGCGGTCAATGAGCACATAGGACGGCTTCATGGTGGCGATGTTGAGCTCGGCGCGACCGTAATCCGGATGGGTTTCGATGCCGCCATTGGCAACAGCGATCGTCCTGCCGTCGCCCAGCAGCAGCAGCTCGTGCGGACCCATGCCGTAGGTCGGGAATTCACCGACGCGACTGAATTTGGACCGCGCATCGTAGACACCGACCACGCCGGCGGCGTTGTCGAAGTGGTTTTCGGTGGCGTAGTGCAGTGCCCCGTCGGGCGAGAACACGCCATGGCCGAAGAAGTGCCGGCCCGCGATGCTGGCGATGGTCAACGGCGCGTCACGGCCCGAATGATCGAACACAACGGCGAACGTGCCGGGCTGGCGAGCGAAGACCACCGAACGCTTCGACACCGGATCGAAGGTGACGTCATGGCCACGATCGGGCAGGTCGATCGCGTGCAGGATCTTGCCGGCCTCGGATAGGACAGCGGCGCCATAGCTGCCATCACGCTTGACGAAGGCGGTGGCGAAGACGGCGTCCGCCGCGAGCGCCTTCGCCCAGGCCGACGGCGCCATTGCCGCGATGAAGCCAACGCCTGCAGCCCTCAGGAAATCGCGGCGATCTAACAGCGGGGTTCTCAATTCAGTCCCCATCCAGCGACGAGAAGCCGGCGGTCAGGCCGAATTCGGCGGTCAGCCTGGTGCCGATCAGGGTCGACAGGCTGGAGGTGATCAGCGCGAAATGGTCGAGCTTGTCACGCAGTGCCGGATCGGCAAGCGCCTTGTCGATCGGACCCTGGATGGACTTCGCGGTAGCGATACCATTGATCAGCTGGATACGGATCGATTCCGCCATCCAGCGCGCATCGGCCGGCAGTGCGTCGCCAAGCTTCGACGCCTGGAACAGCGTGTCTATCCCGGACAGATTGCCGGCTAGCGAATTGGCAGTGTTCTGCGAGCGCCAGTAGATCGCCTGTTTCGGCTTGTCCGCATCCGGCTTGTCGCCGAAAAACCCTTTCAGGCGCACATCGCGAACCATTTCCAGTTCATTGATGAAGACGCCGACCAGTTCGGTCACCGCTTCGTTGCCGTCGCGGTAGAGCGGGTTCTGTGGCCCCGGATTGGCCCAAAGGGCAGCAAATCCGTTGGGCTTGTTCCAGGCATCGTTGACGTCGCCGGCCATGGTTTCGATGTTGCCGGCAATCGCGGCGCCATAGGCGCAGCGATAGGGATCGCCCTTCGCGGTCAGTGCTTCCGCGCCATCGCCATAAAGCACGAATTCCAGCGCACCCAGCCCCTGCATGGCGACACTTTTACTGGCCAGCTGTGCCGGGTCGGTGGCGGTCGCATCCTTGTTCGCCAAGGCCGCCTGCACCTGCTTCAGGCCGATGCCTTTGCGATCCGGCCAGAACAGCATGCGTTCCAGCCGGTTGTTGTCCTTGATCGGCCCGAAGCCGATGATTTCGGCCGACGACCAGGCATAGACGGTGGCGGAAAATGCCGCGCGCGCGGCATCGAGCTCCCCTTGCGAGGGCGCTTCGCAGAGCTTGTGCATCGCTTTCGTTAAGGCTTCCGCATGCTCGTGCAGGCCGGCATAGGCTGGGCGAACAAAGCCGTCGATCGCCCCCTGGATGATTTCGGAGGCTTTGACCGCCGCAGATGCCGGGACGGCGAGCAGAGCCAGCGGGAGAACGAGAAACAATGCAGAGCGCTTGAGCATCACAGTGACCCCAGGAATTTGAGCAGCGCATCGCGGTCGGCCGCGTCAGCGGCGGCAAAGCGGTCACGCGCCTTCTGCGCTTCGCCGCCATGCCACAGGATCGCCTCGGTCAGACTGCGCGCGCGCCCGTCATGCAGGAAGAAGGAATTGCCGTTGACCGTCTCGGTCAGGCCGATGCCCCACAAAGGCGGCGTGCGCCACTCATTGCCCGTCGCATCGCCTACGGCCTGGCCGTCGGCCAGATCAGGCCCCATGTCGTGCAGCAGGAAGTCGGAATAAGGCCAGATCAACTGGAAGGCTTGCGCCTTGTTGGGCGTGCCACGACGGGTGACGAATTTCGGCGTGTGGCAGGCAATGCAGCCGATCTCATAGAAGACCTTCTTGCCGGTGAGCACATCTGGTTGGTCGAGGTCGCGGCGCGCCCGCACGGCCAGGTTCTGCGAATAGAAGGTGACCAGATCCATCACCGGCGGCGGCGCCTCGACCGGGCCGAGACGCTGCTGCACGCCGTTCGGCATGGCGAGGCATTTGACTTGCGTGGCGGTGCAGTCGCCCCAGTGTTTTGGCACTTCCGGCGTCGAGATGCCGATGTCGCCGGCGAAAGCGTCCGCCGCCTGCCGGCGGATCGATGCGGCTTGCGCCTTCCAGCCGAAACGGCCAAGCGTCAATTCGCCGCTGGAGCTGTCCCGCACGATGTTCGGCTTGCCGGAAATGCCGTCACCGTTGCGGTCGTGCGGATCGGCGTTGGCAAGAATATCCGCTGGTGCAATCTCTTCGATCAGGCCAAGGCCGATCATCGGCGGCGTCAGGCGCGGCGACAGCGTGGTGCGCGGATCGAGAGGTCCATAGGCAGGATCGACCACCGAATAGCTGGGTTTGCGCAAGGAAATCACGGCGCCGTCTGCCAGTTCTACCTTACGCTCCTGATAGTCGACATGCATGCGGCCCTCGCTGCGCAGGCCGGGCACCGCCAGGTCCTGCAATTGCGCGCCATAGACCGGATCGGGGAAGTTCAGCACCTTGTGGTCGACAAGCGCTGCTTTCTCTTCGGCCGTACTGGCATCGCGCGCCAGCCGCAGGAACATCGAAGTCGTGCCGGCATCGCCTTGCGGGGGACGGCCGCGACCATCCTTCAAATGGCAGTTCTGGCAGGCGCGTTCGTTGAACAGCGGGCCGAGCCCATCCGACGCCTGCGTCGAGGATGGCGACGACACCCAGTTCTTGCGAAACAGGGCATTGCCGAGCTTGAAGTCGCCCTCCTCCTCGAAGGTGATGTTGGCCGAGGATTGCGAGAAGGAATCGCGGCTGACGTCCTTCCTGAACGTGCCGGCGCCGCCTTGCATCAGCTCGAACTGCTCAGGCCTGGAAAAATCAGCGGTCGGCCTGGTGATGGCGGTGACGCGCGCCTGATCCTTCGGACTGAGGTCGGTGCGCGTGGTGGCGAGGCCGGCAGGTTGAAGATCACCTGCCATCGCGGAAGAGGAGAGCGCGATTGCGAAGACGATACAGCGCCGACGCGCCAATCCGGCCGGCGTCTTCCGAAGGAGCAGCGAGCCGTCGGCCCGCCGCACGCGGCGCATGAATTCTAACAGGCGCCGCATCCCCGCATGTCCTTAATCGGCCTCGTGCGCCGATGCAGCGTTGAGCTGGCCGTATTTTTCCTCGCCGATCGAGGCAAGCAGGTCGAGCTGCGTCTCGAGGAAATCGATGTGACCCTCTTCGTCGGCCAGCAATTCCTCGAACAGCTTCATTGTCACATAGTCGCCGGCGTCGTTGCAGATCTCGCGTGAACGCTTGTAGGCGGTACGCGCGTCATATTCGCCGGCAAGGTCGGATTCGAGCACTTCCTTGACGTTCTGTCCGATGCGCAGCGGCGCCACGGACTGCAGGTTCGGATGGCCTTCAAGGAAGATGATGCGGGCCACGAGCTTGTCGGCATGGTGCATCTCCTCGATCGATTCCGCCCGCTCCTTCTTTGCCAGCTTGGCGTATCCCCAGTCCTCCAGCAGACGGAAATGTACCCAGTACTGATTGACGGCCCCCAGCTCCAGAAAAAGAGCCTCGTTAAGCCGCTCGATGACCTGGGGGTCGCCTTTCATGATTTCTGCTCCCGTATTGGACGCGCAGGCTTCTGACGCGATCCAGGTGTAAAACGATATCGACGCTGCTCGCCTCGGAGCGGGCGTGGTAATTTTCGGTGACCCGAATGATCGTTTCCACCACATTTGGGAAGCAGCCGCAACAGCGCCCGCGCTTTTGCATGGCGTGATAGACCTTTGCCGGCACGATCAGTTGCCAGGGGTCCTGATCCAGCAGCGCAATGATCGTCTGCTCGATTTCCCTCTCGGTGATGATGTTGCAATGGCAGATCAGCATTGGTTTGCTCGGATGGCTGGCGGCGCCTCCCGCGCCGTGTGGCTTGATTTCCTATCGAAGCCCGTCCGACACCGATTGCCCGGCTCCGGATCAGGCTCCAACCCTTTGACTTACTTGAACACCTTGTCGGGTGCGTCGAGACTGTCGGATCCTTCGAAGGCGATGGTGCTGAGTTTCAGGGAGCCAACGGCGCGTTCGATCGACTTCGTCTGGTCGATCAACGCGTCGATTGCCGCCTGCACGGTCGCATTGCCTTGCGCATTGCCCTCGGCGATCTGCTGGTCATAGGCCTCGCCAGCCAGTGCCCGCGCCTTGATCGCCTCCATCTTGGCGACCGTCACGTCGAGCTTGTCCGACAGTTCCTTGTCGATCGCCGGATCGGCTGCTTTCACCATATCGGCCACCGAGGGACCCGAAACGACGGTGCCGTCGAGCCTCGTATATCTGGCATGATAGGCGGAGCGGATGCCGATGGCATCATAGAGATGCGAGTTATAGGTGTTGTCGGAGAAGCAGTCATGCTCCTCTTCCGGATCGTGCAGCAGCAGGCCGAGCTTCATGCGCTCGCCGGCCAGTTCGCCGTAGGATAGCGAGCCCATGCCGGTGAAGATGATCGAGATGGCGGTGTTCGGGTCGCCGTCGATGAGGGCCTTGCGTGCGGCACCGCCTTCCTTCCAGTCGTTGACCATCTTCTGCAGGTCGCCGACCAGAAGGTCAGTCGCCGATTTCAGGTATTGGGCGCGACGGTCGCAATTGCCGCCGGTGCAGTTCTTGAGGTCGTAGTCGGAATAGGGGCGCTCGCCGGCACCCGGGCCGGTGCCATGCAGGTCCTGACCCCAGAGCAGGAATTCGATGGCATGATAGCCGGTGGCGACGTTTGCCTCCACGCCGCCGGCTTCCTGCAATGTGCCGGAGAGGAATTCCGGCGAAAGGCTCGAAGCGTCGACTTTCTTGCCGTTGATCTCGATCCCCTTGTTGGCGATCACATCGGCCGTATAGAGCGCATTCGCATCCGATTCGGTGCCATAGCTCTTGGCGACATAATCGATCAGCCCTTCGTCCAGCGGCCAGGAGTTCACCTCTCCTTCCCAGTCGTCGACGATCTTGTTGCCGAAGCGATAGACCTCGGTCTGCTGGTAGGGAACCCCGGGCGCCCCCCCCCCCGCGGGGGGGGGGGTGTGTGGGTGTGGGCGCGGGGGTGGGGGGGCGACCGCGCGGCCGCGGGGTGTGCG